>JAVJQK010000027.1 GCA_040218145.1 Sandaracinaceae bacterium
CCGAAGGATCTCGGAGCGCGACGGCCTGATTCTCGGTTCGGGGCGACGAGGGAATGCTTCAGCATTTTCGAGGAGCCACGGGCCGAGAGGCGGGCCGTCCCGCCCGAGAGACGAGGAGCGAGGTTCTTCAACGGGCTCCTAGGGCTCGAAGACGCGGAACACCTGAAGCATGTCCTGGGCCCGAGGCTCCGCATGGCGGCGGGCGTAGAAGCTCGCCTCCACCCCCACCCAGCCACGCCACTGCCCGCGGTCGTCCAGGATCTGCAGCATCGGCTTCACGTGGGAGTTGCCGTCCGGTGGGTAGCACTCGGCGCCCTGGGCGAGGCACGTGCACCAGTGCCAGAAGGTGTCCCGTCGATCGAACGAGCTCATCTGCTGGATGTAGTACTGGATGGACGTGTCGCCGTCGTAGGGCGCGACGCACCCGGCGCGACAGGAGCGCGGTGACGACGGCTGGAAGTACGTCATGACGTAGGTCGTCGCGCCCGAGCCGTCGCATCGGTCGTAGATGGAGTTCCGCCACGGCAGCGCCGAGGTCGTGGTGATCTCGTCGCGCACCCACTGCACGGTGTCGAAGGCGAGCGGACCCGGGTGCGCTTGCACCGAGGACATCGCGCGGCGCGTGTCGAGCGCGGCGTCGCTCCCGGCCATGAACCCATGCGTCGCCTCGCGCGAGCCCCGCAGCGCGCCCTCGACGAGGAGACCGTCCGCGCGCTCCTCGAGATCCCACGACTCCCAGTACGGCGGCGTCGTGTCGCCCCACCGCAGGATGACCACCGGGGTCCCGCCGATCGTGTCCATCTCGAACGTCCCGACGCGCACGTCTGCGGGCGCGCCCGCGAAGCCGTCGACCGTCAGGACCTCGCAGCGCTGCACGTCCGCGGATCCGCCCACGCAGTCGCCGGCCGGGGTCGTGCCCGTGCCGACGCGGGCCGCGGGGGCGGTCTGGCTCCAGAGGTACATGCGGGCCGTCACCGCGCCGCTCGGCTCGAACGCGTAGGTGCCGAGTCGCACTCCGTTGCGGCGAGCCGAGGTCGAGAAGCTGCCCAGCGCGACGACGAAATGGGGGCGCCCGAGCGGGAGGCGAGGATCGTGTCCGGCGTCGGGAGCGGGAGCGGCGTCCATCGCGCCGACGCCGCTGTCGCCTCCCACCGCGCCGCCGTCGCTCGAGCCGTCCACTGCGCCGTCCACCGCGCCGTCGCGCGCGGCGCTGGGCCCGGAGTCCCGGACGCTCCTCGCGTCCATCGAGACGTCGGCGTCGCGCGCGACCCCGGCGTCGGCGTCTCCGCCGCCCCCGCAGGCGAGCGCAAACACGAGGAGGCTCGGGCACAGCACGCGCATGGCCAGCACGATACCCGACGAGACGCGGGCCGGGCCAAGAGACCGCCACCAGATTTTTTCTCGGAACCCCTCCCGGCAGGCGCTGTCAGTGGGTGCGTACCGAGCAGCGCGAAGCGCCAACGCCCCGAGCGGAGAGCGCGCGCCTGCTTCGACCACGCAACGTCGCGGCTTCGGCCGCCAGGGAGGAGTCCGTCGTCATGAGCCAGCAGCTGCCCAACCCATTCGCCGTCCCCGTGCAGACCCCCATCCCGGAAGCGCATGTACCGGAAACGCATGTACCGGAAGCGCATGAACCCGAAGCGCAGTTGCGCTGGGGGATCGAGGCGAGCGCGCCGCCCGTCGACCCGAGCGAGGTCGAGTCGACCGAGAGCGCGGTCGAGGTCGTCGTGATGTGGGGCGACTCCGATGTGCTGCACGTCGAGCACGTCAGCCCGCCCCGCGACGTCACCCTCGGCGATCTCTCCCTCGCGGACGACACACTCGGGCGGCTGCCCATCGTGGTCGAGCGGGCCGGCACGCTGTGCTGCGTGCTCCCCGAGGGCGCGGAGGGCACGGTCACCGTCGGCGAGGCGACCCGCTCCTTCGACACCCTGGCGGCCGAAGGCAAGCTCACCCCGTACGACGCGATCCCCGGCGCCCGCCTCTTCGTGATGCCCGACGGCGCCGCCGCCCGCGTGACGCACGAGGGCTTCACCTTCCTCGTCCGCCCGACCCAGGCCGGCAAGTTGCTCGCGTCCGGCGGCGCGATCCCCTGGAAGCGCTACGGCTGGATCGCCGCGTCGCTCGGCGTGCACGCCTTCGTGCTGACGATGTTCTACTTCATGCCGCCCAGCACCCAGGCGCTCAGCTTCGACAACGCCGACGCGCTCGGCCGCATGGTCGAGTACATGGACCCGGGCCGCGAGGTCATCGAGGAGACGCCGGACTTCCTGCAGCCCGAGGAGCCGAGCAACGAGCAGGCGGGCGGCGAGGGCGAGCGGGCCGCGGAGGACGAGGGCGCGATGGGCCGCGAGGACTCGCCGAACACCAACAACCGCTACGCGGTCGAGGGGCGCCCCGACGACCCGAACCCGGAGATGGCGCGCGAGAACGTGCGCGAGCACATGGCCGAGATGACCGCGATCGGCACCGTGGCCGCGCTCGTCGGCAGCTGGGACGCGCCGACCTCTCCCTACGGCGCCGACCGCGCGCACGGCCTCGACGCCTTCAACGCGATGGGCTCGCTGATGGGCGCCCAGGCCGGCAACGACTTCGGCTTCGGCGGCCTCGGCATGGGCGGCACCGGGCGCGGCGGCGGCGGCAACGGCCTCGGCACGATCGGGCTCGGCCGGCTCGGCACCATGGGGCACGGCGACGGGACGGGCCCGGGCAACGGCTACGGCGACGGAGTCGGCCTGCCCGGTCGCGAGCGCACGCCTCGCGTGCCGCAGATCCACACCGTCGACACTCGCGTGGTCGGGGCGCTGAGCGCGGAGGCCATCCGCCGCGTCGTGCGCCGCCACCTCCCCGAGGTGCGCCACTGCTACGAGCAGGGCCTGGTCGGCAACCCGAGCCTCGAGGGTCGCGTCACGGTGAGCTGGATCGTCTCGCCCACCGGCGCGGTGCAGAGCGCGAACGTCGTCAACAGCTCGCTGAGCAATGGCCGCGTCGAGGGCTGCGTGGAGCAGGCGGTCCGGCGCTGGACCTTCCCGCAGCCCGAGGGCGGCGGCACGGTGGGCGTGAACTACCCGTTCGTGCTCCAGACGCACTGAGCCAGCCTCGGAGGCTCCACGACCGGTCGGATCGCGCGCGCGGTCCGGCCGGTCTTCGTTCCGTCGGCGTCCCGGGTTCGTGCGCCGGGGGACGCGAGCGTGCATGCTCCGTCCCGATGTTGGAGCAGCCGCTTTCCTCCGAGGTCTCCGCCACCGAGCTCTACGCGCTCACCGCCGACGGGTGGCGCATCCAGATGACGCGGAGCCTCGACCCGTCGCGGCTGGACCGCTCGCGCAGGCCCGTGCTCATCGTGCCCGGCTACGGGATGAACGGGTCGATCTTCGTCTCGCATCCGGGCGGGACCGCGATGGTCTCGTACCTCGCGGCGCAGGGGCTCGAGGTGTGGACGCTCAACCTCCGCGGGCAGGGGGCGACCGCGCCGGTCAACGGGGAGGCGCCGCCGCCTTCGCTCCGAAGCTACGCGGAGCAAGACCTGCGGGCCGCGATCACGACCGTGCTCGACCGGACCGAGTCGGTGCAGGGCCGCCTCGACGTGCTGGGCTGCAGCCTCGGGGGCTCGATCACGTACGCGCTGATGGCGCTCGAGCCCGAGCTGCCGATCGGGCGCTTCGTGGCCATGGCCTCGCCGCTCCGCTGGGAGGACGTGCCGCTGCTGCTGCGGCTGCCCTTCCGCTCGCGCCGGCTCGCGCGGCTGATGCCGGTGCGCGGCACGCGGCGGCTGGCCGGGCTGGCCATGCCCATCGCCAAGCGCGCGCCGTTCGTGGTCTCGCTCTACCTCAACGCGAAGAACATCGACCTCGAGCACGCGGCGGCGATGATCGAGCAGACGGTGGAGGACCCGCACCCGCGCGTGAACGCCGACATCGCGAAGTGGATGCGGGCCGGCGACATGGTGCTCCGGGGCGTCAACGTGACCGATCAGCTCCGGCGCCGCACCGAGCCGCTCATGGTCGTGACCGCCAACCGCGACGGCATCGTGCCGGGCGCCGCGTCGCGGAGCGCGCTCAGCGCCTGGGGCGGGCCGGTCGAGGCGCTCGAGGTGGGGGACGCGTCGCAGTGGTATTCGCACGCGGATCTCTTCGTGGGACGCGAGGCCCCGAGGCGCGTGTTCGCGCCGATCGCGCGCTTCCTCCATCGGTGACTACACACGATGGGGAGGAGCGCGCATGGTGGCCGCCATGCGCTTGCTCTTCTTCTTCTGCGCGGCGGTCGCCCTGGCCGGCTGCGCCGACCACCACGATCGAGGCGACGACGCCGGGGCGCCCGCCGAGCGCGACGCGAGCCCCGCCGATCCGCCGCCGCTGCCGCCCGCGCCGATCGACGCCGGGCCCTCCTGCTCCTGCCGAACCGGCGACTACGCCGTCGAGGGAGAGGGAGACGGCTTCACCCTCTCCTATCGCCTGAGCGTCGAGGAGTGCGACGGCGAGCTCCTCTGCACGCTGGACGACATGGAGCGCAGATGCATGCGCGAGGGCGGGAGCTTCCGCGTCTACCTCGACACCGACGGCTACGTGCAGCTGATCTTCGGCGAGACGCCGTGCGACGCGCCGTGGACGGGCCGATACGCCACCCACGGCGGCTCGGCGACGGTCACCGCGAGCCGGATCGACCGAGACTGACTCACTCGCGCTCGAGGTGGCCGACGAGCAGCCGGGCGAGCCAGCCGCGGAACTCCGTGCGCACGTCCGGGTCGTCGGTGAGATCCGCCGCGCGCAGGACCCCCGGCTCGAACACGGCCGCGCCGAGCATCGCGTAGACGCTCAGGAGCACGGTGAACATCGTGTCCCGCGCGTCGCTCGGTCCTCGCTCTCGCTCCCGGGCCGCGTGCGCGAGCTGGGTGAGGACCGCCAGCGGGTGCTGCCCCTCCTCGAGCAAGAGGCGGGAGTGGTCACCGTGCTCGAGCGAGAGCCAGCCGAGCAGCCGCCCGTAGCCGCCGTCGACGATCACCTCGAAGGCGCGCTCCAGCACGCGGCCGGGGTTCTCGCCGAGATCCGTCAAACCGGCCAGGGCCGTCGCGAGCTCCGTCTGGAGGTCATCGAGCCCGCGCTGGACCACCGCCGCGATGAGGCCGTCGCGGGTGCCGAAGTGATGGAGCAGCGCCTGGCGGGAGACGCCCAGCTCCTCCGCGATCGGATCGAGGCGGAGGCCGGAGGGGCCGGTGATCCGGAGCTGCTCTCCCGCCGCATCCAGGATCCGCGCCCGCGCCTCCTCGCCGCTCAACCGCCGTCTCGACATCGCGGGAGCATATCGCGTCTTGACGGGCGCTCCCCAGGAGCTTACTTACTGGGAAGTAGGCACTTACCTACGAGTAAGTAAGCAACGTGTGAGGGGGTTCGAGATGACCGTCAGCCAGCCCATTCGTCCCGTCGAGGCGCTCGTCGCCCTGCGCCGTCTGCTGCGGGACCCGGAGGACACACACCAGGCGTTTCGCGTCGTGCGCGCGCTCGACGGCCGTCAGGCGGCGCGCTTCCTCGGGCGCTTCCGCGCGAGCCCGGACGGCGCGCGCATGCTCCGGGAGCGCCCGTCGCTCCTGGCCCGCTTGCTGGACCGGGAGGCGCTGAGGGCCTTGCCCGAGGGCAGCCTCGGCCGCGCCTACCTCGCGTTCGTGGAGCGCGAGGGGATCAGCGCGGACGGCCTCGTGGAGGTGAGCGCGACCGGCGACCGCATCCTCTCCGATCCGGACTTCGGCTTCCTCGCCGACCGCATGCGCGACAGCCACGACCTCTGGCACGTCGTCACGGGCTACCAGACCGATCTCATCGGAGAGGCGAGCGTGCTCGCGTTCACCGCCGCCCAGACGGAGAGCCCGGGGACCGCGCTCCTCGTGGCCGGCGGCTTCGTGCGCTCCTTCGGCTTCCGGGCCCGCGCGGGCCGCACCGCGCGGGCCCAGATCCGCGCGGCCTGGCAGCGCGGCAAGCGGGCTGGCTGGCTGCCCGCCGCGCCGTGGGAGGCGCTCCTGACGCGCCCGCTCGACGAGGTCCGGCTCCGCTACGGCCTCGGGGCGCCCCCCGTCTACGAGCCCTTCCGCGTCGCCGACGCGGCGTGAGGCCGTCGTTCCGCTTGCAGCGCCGCGGGAACGCACGATGCTTTCGTGCATGGAGTCGCCCAGCGAGCCCACCAAGGCGATGCTCGTGGAGGCCTTGCGCGCCGCGGCGGGCAAGGGGCGCCGCATCGCGGAGCTGGCCGTCGGCTCCGCCCACGCGATCGAGCGCGCGCCGCGGGCCGAGCAGAGGGAGCTGCGCCGTCGGCTGCACGAGATCCACGTGGATCTGCGCGACGCGACCAACCACGCGGCGCTGATGATCGGGTACCGCCACGGGCTGGCCGCGCGGACCGAGGCGCGGGACGCGCTGCGCGCGAGGGTCCCGGCGCTCGACGCCGAGGGGCAGGCGCAGGCCCAGCTGGGGTGGATCGCACAGGCGGGCGCCGTGGTGGCCGACGCGCTCGAGGCGGTGTCGTACGACCTGCCGCCGGTGGACGCGGCGACGACGCTCCCGGGGCCCGGGCCGACCGCCGCCCGCGCCCGCGCGCACCTGTCGGCGATCGAGGCGCGGCTGCGCCTCGTGCTGCGCGGTCACCTCGACTGAGCGACGGCCTCGACCCGAGGCGCGCTCGCGCAGAGCTCACGCAGGCTGGGCGCGCCTGGCGCGCGCGCGTTCTTGCCGATGCTGCGCTCCATGTCGCGCACGGGCTTGCTCAGCAGCTTGCGGCGCCTCTTCGGCTCGGCCTCGTCCGCGGCGAGGCGCGCGTCCGACGGGGACGGCCGCCAGCCGATGCGCTCGACCAGCGCCGCCGCGCGCGTCGGGCCGGCTCTCCGCACCGCGCGCAGCCAGAGCTCGTCGACCAGCTCTCGGCCCTGCGCGAGCGAGCGCTGCATCTCGGCGTGCGTCTCGTCCGCGTCCCGCTCCTCGAGCAGCGCGAGGTGGAGGTCGCTGAGCGTGGTCGCGATGGCGGGCAGCCCCACGAAGGCGGTCCCCGGCTCGGCCGGCGCGACGTCGATCCACGCCTGGAAGACGCGTTGCGCCTGGTCATTGAGCGCGGCGAAGGCCCTCAGCGCGTCGTGGAAGCGCGCGTGAGAGGCGAGCGGCTCCCGGTAGTGCCCCCGGAGGAAGTACGGGCACATGCAGGCCCAGTAGTAGAAGTAGTCCCAGTAGAGCTTGGCGCCGAGCACCTCCGGGCGGCCCATCGCGCGCGAGCCCTCGCAGAGCGTGCGCGCGAGGAGCGCGGCCCAGTCGCGGAAGAAGGCGTCGTAGTGCGCGCGGCGCGGCTCGAGGTCCTCGCCCGCGAGGTCGGCCGCGATCAGCTCGGTGGTGAGCGAGTTGCCGAGCCCGATCATGTCGCTGCCCGGCGAGTAGAGCGGGTCGACGAAGATGCCCGCCTCGCCGACGAGGGCCCAGCGCTCGCCGAAGACCTGCGTGGCGCCGTGCCGGTAGCCCTTCATCGCGATGAAGTCGGCGAAGTCGAGCCCCGAGAGCCGCTCCGCGAGCGCCGGCTCGTGCGACGCGAGCCATTCGCGGGCCGCCGCCTCGGTCGAGAAGCCCTTGTAGGGATGCACGCTCTCTTCCGCGACGATGCCGACGCTGGTGTAGCCGGAGCCGAGCGGGATGAGCCAGACCCAGTAGCCCGTGCCGCAGAGGTGGTTGGTCGACAGCCAGCGGTTGTCGTCGACGTCGCGCTCGTGCCACGCGCCCTCTGCCGCCCCGGCCAGCTCCCGCACCTTCACGCGCTCGGAGACGCGGAACCACGCGCTGCTCGACTGCGCGGGCAAGTCCGCCTGCAGGCCGAGCTTCTTGGCGAGGAGGCGGCGGCGCCCGCTCGCGTCGACGACCCAGCGCGCCTCGAGCTGCGCGGCCGCGCCCTCTCCTTCGCGCGACCCTCGGACGGGCACCGCGCTGACCGTGTGGGCGCCCTCGCCGAGCGTCACGTCCCGCACGCCCCAGCCCTCGCGCAGGTCCACGCCCGCGTCGACGCACCAGGCGCGCAGATCGTTCTCGAAGCGGCCGCGGTCGATCTGGTAGGCGGGCACGCGGGGCGCCTCGCGGGGGCCCATCTCGGCCCGCGCCTCGATCGGGGCGCCGGGCACGCCGCTGAAGAACCGCAAGCCGTTCTTCGGCAGGTGGCGCTCCATCATGTAGTCGTGCAGCCCGAGCACCGCGCCGAAGTAGTGGGCGCCGACCTCCACGCTCGACTCGCCCACCTTGTGGCAAGCCTCCGGCAAGGGTCGGCGCGTCGGCTCGAAGACGGTGACGCGCCGCTCGGGCAGCCGCCTCTTCACCTGAAGGGCCAGCGTCAGGCCGGCGAGGCCTCCGCCGCAGATCGCGATGTCGGTCCGTTCGCTCACCGGTGCGCAACATATCTCGGGGACATGGCGTGCGCACTCGGGCGTTGGTAGCTTTCAGCGCTTCATGACCCGCCCCTACGACGTCGCCATCATCGGCGGTGGCCTGGCCGGCAACCTCCTCGCCCGGCAGCTCTCCCGCGAGGTCCCGGACGCCCGCGTGCTCCTGGTCGAGAAGACCGGCGAGCCGCGCTGGAAGGTCGGGGAGTCCACGGTGGAGATCGCCGCGCACTACCTGCTCCGCCGGCAGGGGCTCGGCACCTACCTCTACGACCGGCACCTCCCGAAGAACGGGCTGCGCTTCTTCTTCGACACCCCGGAGAAGGACGCGCCGCTGACCCGGATGAGCGAGGTCGGCACCGATCGGCCCCCGCCCACGCCGAGCTTCCAGCTCGACCGCGCCCGCTTCGAGGCGGATCTGCGGGAGATGAACGCGGCCGCGGGCGTCGACGTCCGGGTCGGCTGGACCGCGCGCGAGCTCGACCTCGGCGAAGGCGGCGGGGTGCACCGCTTCACCATCCGGGGACCGGAGTCCGAAGAGGCGGTCGAGGCGCGCTGGGTGGTCGACTGCACGGGCCGCGCGTCGATGATCGCCCGCCAGAAGGACCTTCGGGTCGACGTCGAGGACCACGCGCTGAGCGCGGTCTGGGGCCGCTTCACCGGCGTGCAGGACATCGACCAGGCGGGTGACGACGCCTTCCGACGGCGCGTGCGGTACACGGTGCGCACCCTCAGCACCAATCACTTCTGTTACCCGGGCTACTGGATCTGGTTCATCCCGCTCGGCCGCGGCGTGACCAGCGTGGGCGTGGTGGGCGAAAAGGGCGTCTTCCGCCGCGGGATGCGGACCGAGGCGGGCTTCCGCGCGTTCGTCGACGAGCACCGCGCGCCGGGCGAGCTCCTCGCGGGCTCGGAGCTGCTCGACCTCGAGGGCTACACGCAGCTGGCCTACGCCACCAAGCGCTTCTTCGACGGCGCCGATCGCTGGCTCCTCCTCGGGGACGCGGCCGCGTTCACCGACCCCTTCTACAGCCCCGGCTCGGACTTCATCGCGCTCGAGTGCGACTACGCGACCGATCTCATCCGACGCGACAAGCGCGGCGAGGACGCGGCCGAAGTGGCCGACGTGGCCCGCACCTGGGACGCGTTCATGCAGTACCGCTTCCAGGCCACCATGCTGCTCTACCGGGATCTCTACCGGTGCTTCGGCAGCTACGATCTGATGCGGGTGAAGCTGAACTTCGACCTCGGCTGCTACTACAACGTGTGGCTGGACCCGGTGGCCAAGGACCAGCACCTCGACCCGCGCGCGGTCATGAACGAGCTCCGCCGGGCCCCCGACAACCTGACCGCGCTGCGGAACTTCTCCGCCCTCTTCCAGCAGGCCGACGCGGCGCTGCGGGACCGGGGCGCCTACCACGAGAAGAACCTCGGGCACTGGGACGACGGCGTCGCCTGCCTCCGCAGCTGGATCGCGGAGGTCGGGACCCAGCGCAAGAAGCGCGACATCAACCGGCGCACCGAGGAGGTCTTCAACTACGGCCGAACCGAGGCGTTGAAGCTCCTGCACGGGGAAGACGTCACATCCACCGAGCCCTGGCGGCTCTACCAGTTCGCCGACTCGCTGATTGCGTGACGCTGGACGATTCCCCCAATCCGTGGCAGCACGCCGAGCTAATTCCATGACCCGAGACGAGATCAGCGCGCGAATCGTGGACATCCTGGCCGAGTCGTTCGAGCTCGAGCCAGACGAGATCCAGCCCGAGTCGACCCTGTACGAGGACCTGGACCTCGACAGCATCGACGCGATCGACATCTTCGTGCAGCTGCGCGAGATCACCGGTCGTCGCCCCGACCCGCAGGAGGCCCGGCAGATCCGCACCGTCGACGAGCTCGTGGTCTTCGTGGAGGCCGAGATCGCCAAGGGCCCGGAAGAAGACGACGGCAGCCCTCCCCCCGACCCGCGCGAGCTGTTCGGCGGCGGTGGCCCGACCGGCGGGGACAGCTGAGCCCCGGGCCATGAACGCGCTCCCGCCGATCACCTCCCTCATCCCCCACCGCCCGCCGATGCTCCTCGTCGACGAGGTGGTCTCTCATGAAGGACTGACGGTGGTTTGCCGCACCACGATTCGCGAGGACATGCCCTTCGTGAAGGAGGGCGAGGTCCCGATGTTGCTCGCGCTCGAGCTGTTCGCGCAGAGCGCCGCGTCGCTCGTGTCGCTCCTCGCGAGCCGGGGCGGCGCCCCGCTGACCAGCGGCGCGATCCTCGGCAGCCGCCACCTCTCGCTCCAGGCCGGCCCGCTGAAGGTGGGCGACGTGCTCGAGGTGCGCTGCGAGGAGAAGATGGCGATGGGCGTGACGGCGCAGATCGAGTGCGTGATGACCCGGGCGGGTGAGGTGGTGGCCGAGGGCTCGATCAACGTCATGGCCGGCACGCCGGAGGGCGCCCCCTCATGACGCGCCCCCTCACCAGGCGAAAGGTCGTGGTCACCGGCATGGGGGTCGTCTGCCCCATCGGCCACTCCGTCGACGCGCTGATCGGCGCCCTGCGCGAGGGCAAGAGCGGCATCCGCTACATGCCCGAGTGGGAGCAGATCGCCGAGCTCAAGGGGCGGCTCGGCGGCAACGTCGAAGGGCTCGACCTGAAGAAGCGCTACCCCCGCAAGAAGCGCCGCACCATGGGGCGGGTCGCGCTGCTGGCCACCTACGCGTCGGAGCAGGCGGTCGAGCAGGCCGGGCTCACCGAGGAGACGTTGACCGGCGGGCGCCTCGGCGTCGCCTACGGCACGACCTCGCCGAGCAACCAGGCGATGGAGGACTTCTGCGGGCCCTTGTTCAATCACCGCACGATGCGCGGGCTGGACTCGACCGCCTACCTGAAGTTCATGACCCACACCGCGGCGGCGAACCTCACGCAGTTCTTCGGCGTGCAGGGCCGCGTGATCCCGACCAACAGCGCGTGCACGAGCGCGGCGCAGGCCATCGGGTACGGCTACGAGGCCATCTCCACGGGCAAGCAAGACGTCATGCTCTGCGGGGGCGCCGAGGAGCAGCACTACGCCACCGCCGTGACGTTCGATCTCTTGATGGCGACGAGCGTCCGCTTCAACGACCGCCCCGAAGAGAGCCCCCGCCCGTTCGACGCGCGTCGGGATGGGCTGGTCGTGGCGGAGGGCGCGGCCACGGTGGTGATCGAGGCCGAGGAGCACGCGAAGGCGCGCGGCGCGACCATCCTCGCGGAGCTGGTCGGCTTCGGCACCAACTGCGACGGCGCGCACATGACGGCGAACTCCCGCAAGGGCATGGCCGGCGCGATCCGGCTCGCCCTCGAGGACGCGGGCCTGACCCCGGGTGACGTCGACTACGTCAACGCGCACGCCACCGCGACCGACGTGGGCGACATCGAGGAGAGCCACGCGACGTTCGACGTCTTCGAGCGACCCATCGCGGTCTCCTCGCTCAAGGGACACATGGGGCACACGCTCGGCGCGTGCGGGGCGATCGACGCGATCGCGTGCGTGCGCATGATGCAGGACGGGTTCCTGGCCCCGACGCTGCACCTCGAGGAGGTGGACCCGCGCTGCGCGCCGCTCGGCTACGTGCGAGAGGTCACCAAAGCCTCTCCGCGCACGGTCATGAGCAACAACTTCGCCTTCGGCGGCGTCAACACGTCGCTGATCTTCCGGAGGCCGGAGGAGTGAGCGCGGCCCCTGAGCGCGAAGGGTACGAGGACGCGCACGGCTCGGGAGAGCTCCCCGTCACGCCCCAGTTCCGGCTCATGAGCCCGCGCCCGCGGCGCGCCTCTCGGCTCGCGCGCATGCCGCGCTGGCTCCGCATTCCCATGTCGGGCTGGGCGTTCGCCATGTTCTTCGGCGCCACGCTGATCCTCGGCATGTTCGCGGTGCCCATCATCATGCTCATGCGGAACCGCCCCGAGCACCGCTGGCGCTTCACGCATCGGCTGAACGCGAGCTTGCGGCTCTTCAGCGGCTTCATCCGGGACTCCGGGCTCATCGACTACTGGCCGCCGCTGCTCCCTCCGGAGCTGGAGGGGCGCCCGTTCCTCCTCGTCTCGAACCACCCGAGCCTGATCGACGTCGTGCTCACGCTGTCGAGCTTCCCGCAGCTCACCTGCGTGGCGAAGGCCGAGTGGTACGGCTCCTTCCTCATGGGCCCGTTGCTCCGCCGCACCGAGCTGATCCCGGGGCCGGGCTACGAAGGCGACGAGGAGGCGGACGACGATCTGCCCGTCGTGCGGCGGATCGAGGAGAAGCTCCGCGCCGGGGTGCCCGTGCTGGTGTTCCCGGAGGGCTCGCGCTCGCTCGCGGACCGGCTCCGGCGCTTCCGCCGCGGCGCGATCGAGGCCGCGGTCCGCGCGCAGGTGCCCATCCTCCCGATGTTCATCGGCGTGAGCCACCCGTACCTGATGAAGGGCGTCCCGTTCTGGCACGTGCCGGACTCGACCCCGCTCTACACGTTCGAGCAGCTCCCGGTGATCGAGACGGCTGGCAAGACCTCGAGGGACGTCGCCCGCGACCTCACGGCGCACTACGAGGCGCGCTTCGACGCCTTGCTCGCCGAGCGCGAGCGCTGAGCGCCCCGTCCGCCGAACACCGTTCACGCCATTCGGCTGTCATTCGGCCGCGGTTCTGATACGAACGGCGCGCATGACGGCTGATCCGAGCAACGCTGCGCCGCCGCGCGCCCGGTTCCCGATCGGCCTGAAGCTCGGGCTGCTCGCCACCCTGCTCGCGGTGGCGCCGCTCTCCGTGGTCGGCTTCGTGCTGATCGACGTCAACGCCGACGCGGTCGAGAGCCTGAGCCGCGAGGTGCAGCTCCTCGCGCTCGAGGACATCACCCGGACCGTCGATCAGGAGATCGTCGAGGCGCAGGACGCGCTCGACATGATGGGCTCCCTCTTCGCCGATCCGAGCCTCGACGACGCGACGCGCATGACCGTGCTCCGCGCGATGGTCACGGGGCAGGAGTCGGTCGATCACGTCGCGCTCTACGACGTGGAGGGGAACCGCGTCGCGGTCATCGCCGAGGAGGGCCTCGAGCACATCGAGCCGCCCGAGACCCTGCCCGAGGCGATGCGCGCGCAGATCGAGCAGCTCCACGCGGCCACCGGGCCGGTCGAGCGCTACGGCGGCGAGCCGCGGGTGCCGCTCGCGGTGCGCATCCGGGTGGACGATCGCACGACCGGCTACGTGCTCAGCCTCGTGGACCTCGAGGACGTGCAGCAGCGGGTGGAGCGCCTGGCCGACGGGCACTTCAACGGCATCGACGACGCGCTCCTGCTGGTCGACCGGGACCTCCGCACCGTCGCCCACCCCGACCGCGAGCGCGCGGTGAGCCTCGCGAGCGCGGAGGACGAGGGGATCCTGCGCGACGTCGACCCCGCGCTGCTCGGGCCGCGCTTCAGCCAGTCGGGGGAGTTCGACGGCGCGGACGGCGAGGAGATGCTCGGCTCCGCGGTCGGTCTGACCACCCAGCCCTGGACGGCCATCGCGCAGGTGCCGCAGTCGATCGCCTACGCGTCGATCACCCGCATGACGCGCATCGTCTTTTTGGTGGTGGCCATCGCGATCGTGCTCGCGCTCCTCCTCGGCCTCCTGATGGCGCGACGGATCAGCGCCCCGCTCGGTCGGCTCACGCACTACGCCACGCAGCTGGCGGAGCGGCGCTTCGACGCGCGGGTCGACGTCTCGACCTCGGACGAGCTGGCGGTGCTCGCGCACTCGATGAACCGCGCGGCGGAGGATCTGCAGGCCAGCGAGGAGCAGCTGGCGAAGGAGGCGGCGATCCGGGGAGACCTGGGCCGCTACCTCTCTCCGGAGCTCGTCGATCAGATCGTGCAGCGCAAGGCGGACATGGACCTCGGCGGCCGACGCCGCCCGGTGACCGTGATGTTCGCCGACGTCGTGGGCTTCACCCCGCTGACCGAGCAGCTCGACCCCGAGCACGTCGTCACGATCCTCAACGAGCTGTTCACCATCCAGACGGACATCATCTTCCGGCACGGCGGGACGGTGGACAAGTTCATCGGCGACTGCGTCATGGCGATGTGGGGCGCGCCGCGCGAGCACCCCGACCACGCGCGCCGCGCGCTGGACGCGGCCGAGGACATGCTGAGCTGGCTCGAGACCGGCAACGAGCGCTGGGAGCAGCAATACGGCGTGACGGTGCAGCTCGCGATCGGCGTGCACACCGGCGTCGCGGTCGTCGGCAACATCGGCTCCGAGAAGCGCATGGAGTACACGGCCATCGGCGACATGGTGAACGTCGCGGCGCGGCTCGAGGCGATGGCGCGGCCGAACCAGATCCTCGTCACCGAGGACGTGCGCCGCGCGGCCCCCGACTTCGACTACGCGGACGCGGCGGAGCACTCGCTGGCCGGGCGCGAGCAGCCCATCCGCCTGTACGAGGTGCAGTGGTGAGCGAGGCGCTCGCGCAGCCCGGCGAGGTCATCGGCGGCCGCTACCGCGTCGGCGCGCTGCTCGGCGAGGGCGGCATGGGCGCCGTCTACGAGGCGTTCCAGACCCAGCTCAACCGCCCCGTCGCGATCAAGCTGCTGCACCCGGAGATCGGCGCGCAGCAAGAGGCCCGCGCCCGCTTCGAGCGCGAGGCCCGGGTGACCGCCGCCCTGCGACACCCGCACACGGTCGAGATCTACGACTTCGGCGAGGACGCGGGCCGGCTCTTCCTCGTCATGGAGCGCCTCGAGGGGGCGCCGCTGTCGCACGTGATGCGCGCCGGCCTGCTCCCCCTCGCGCGCACGCTCGAGATCGTGCGACAGGTGGCAGACGCGCTCGTGGCCGCGCACGCGCTGCCGCTGATCCACCGCGATCTGAAGCCCGAGAACCTCTTCATCGAGCGCGACGACCGCGGCCACGACCGCGCGGTCGTGGTGGACTTCGGGCTCGGCTTCATCGCGGAGCGGGAGGACGCCGACCGGCTGACCTCGGCGGACGTGATCATGGGCACGCCGTCGTACATCTCGCCCGAGCAGATCCACATGAAGAACCTCGGGCCGTGGTCCGACGTGTACTCGCTGGGCTGCATCCTCTACGAGATGATCGCGGGCGAGCCGCCCTTCGACGGCGCGCCGATGCTCCTGCTCTCGAAGCACGTCTTCGGGGAGCCGGTCCCGCCGAGCCGCCGCAACGCCGACGTCTTCGTGCCGCGCTCGCTCGAGGCGCTCGTGATGCAGATGCTCTCGAAGCGCCCCGCGGAGCGCCCCTCCGCCGCGGCCACGCGCGCCGCGGTCGAGCAGCTCGCGCAGACCCTCGGCGAGCGCGAGCGCAGCCGCGGGGCCGGGGCGCTGGTCGAGCGCGCCGCGCGCATGGTCGACGCGCCGGCGCCCAGCGAGCCCCCCGCGCCGGTCGGCCACGCGGCCGGAGACGCGCAGGTCGTCGCGGTCACCGCGGCGATGGACGAAGCGGTGACCATCGGGCTGCGGGTCGACGGCCTCGCGCCGCTCGTCGTCTCCTCCATGGAGGAGATCCCCGCCCACGCGGTCGCCGTGCTCGTGCCGCAGGGCGACGCCGCGATCGTGTCGCAGCTCTCGATCCTGGGTCGACCCGTGATCGCGGGCGCGGACACGTCCGACGCGGCGCACGTGCAGACGCTGCTCAACGCGGGGGCCGCGGACGTGGTCAGCCTCCCGCTCCGCGTGGAGCAGATCGCGCGGAAGGTGAAGCGAGCGGTGCGCAAGGCGAAGAGGAGGAAGCGGTGAGAGTCATCCGAGCCCTGGCGTCCGCCCTGGTGGCGCTCGTCCTCTTGCCGTGCGGGCCCGCCTCCGCGCAGCAGATGCAGTCGTACACCGTGCGGGACGGAGACACCTGCGGGAGCATCGCGCGGCGCGTCTACGGCAACAGCCGCCGCTACGACCTGATCCACCAGCACAACCCCGAGCTGGGCCCGATGCCGCACGACCTCGCCCCGGGCACGGTGCTGTCGCTCCCGGACGTGCGGACCCGCTCGGGCGCGGAGGCCACCGTGACGGCGGCGCGCCGACAGGTGCGCGGCCAGCCGCCGCAGGCGCCCGACTGGGACGCGGTGCGGGTCGGTCAGGAGCTGGACCGCGGCTGGCGCGTCTCCACCGGCGAGCGCTCGAGCGCCGACCTGACCTTCCAGACCTCGGCCGTGGCCCACGTGCGCGAGCAGACGCTCGTGATCGTCTACGGCGGCGGCGCGCAGCGCGTGCGGCGCGAGGGGGCGCGCGCCGTGGTGCGCGAGGGCAGCGTGCTCAGCCGCATCAGCGCGCTCAGCGGCGGCGAGCAGCTCGAGGTCGAGACCCCGTCGGCGCTGGCCACCCTGAGCACGGGCGAGGCGAGCGTCGACGTCGACGGCGAGGGCACCACGCGGGTGGCGGTGCACCAGGGCGACGCCGCCGCGGTGAGCCGCCCCAACGGATCGGGCCGCGTGCGCGTGCGCGCCGGCATGGGCACGCGGGTGGCCCGCGGGCGCCCGCCCACCCCGCCTCGGCCTCTGCCGCCCGCCCCGACCTGGAGCGCCGACGCGCCGCGCACGTTCCTGTCCCTCGGCGGACACGGCGGCACCCTGCGCGGCGCGTGGGGCGCGGTGGAGAACGCGCACCGCTACCGGGTCGAGGTCGCGCGCCGGGAGGACGGCCGGGACGTGCTCGCCGCGATCGAGGTCGGCGCGGACGTGACCGAGCTCGAGCTGCACCGCTTCCCGCCGGGCACCTACTTCGTGCGGGTCGCCACCATCGACGAGGAGCGCTTCGAGGGCCGGCCCGCGCAGCCCGTGGAGATCGCCATCCTCGACGCGCAGATCGTCCCGCCCGGCGGCGCCCCCGCCCCGACGCGCGCGCCGGATCCGTTCGGCCTCGAGGCCCTCGACAGCGGCCTCGCCGAGCTCGACTTCGAGACGGTCCCCGAGGCCCTGCCCCGCGCGCCGCGCTTCTCGAGCCTCTCGGTGCCCGACGGCGTCGACTGCGGCGAGACCATCCTGCGCGAAGCGGGCCGCCGCGAGATCACCTGTCGCCGCGGGGACGAGGTGCTCGGCGCGCTGTCGATCGAGGTGACCGACGTCGCGGTGCGCGCGCTGGGTCCGGACGGCTCGGAGGCGAGCGCCTCCCGCAGCGGCGCCGCGCCCGTCGTCGTCTCCGTCGAGGGGCTGGAGGACGTCTCGGGCCTGACCCTGCGCGGCCTCGACGGCGCGACGGCCGAGCTGACCGACCGCAGCGGCGGCGAGCTCCGCGCGCGCGTGACCGCGGGCGAGACGGGCTCGGCCGCGTTCGCGGTGGTGAGCGACGACGCGCTCGCGCTCGAGGTCGGCACCTTCACGCTGCCGGTGACGGAGACGGTCGCGGTGGAGATCCCCGAGGAGGCGCCGCCGCCCTTCCCCGCGGCCCAGGAGAGCTTCGGGCTCGCCGCCTTCCCGAGCGCGGTCGGGCTCGTCGACGAGCGTCGACGCGGCAGCGGCGCCCACCTCGCCGCGACCCTCGTCAGCGCCGAGGAGGGCGAGGCCGAGGTGCGGACGCGGCTCAGCGCGGGCGTGCGGCTCGCGCTGCTCGAGGACCGCCTCCGGGTGGACGTGGCCGCGCCGCTGGACCTGACGGGGAGCGCGACGCCTCCTCCGGGCGGCCGACCCTCGCAGCGCGGATCGCGCGATCTCTACGCCGCGGTCGGCAGCCTCCTCTTCGACGAGGACGCGTTCGGGCTCGCGGCCGAGGCCGGCGTCTGGCTGCCCACCGCGGGCGACCAGGGGCTCGACCGGGTCCGGCTGCGCCTCGCGGTGGACGGCTCCATGCGCGTCCTGGGAGACCAGCTGATCCTCCGCACACGGCAAGCGGCCCTGCTGGATCTGAGCGACGACGGGAGCCGGCTCTGGGCCTCCGCGTACGGCGCGGACTGGCGCGCGGTCGGCCCGCTCGTGCTCGGTGCGGAGCTGGGCCTGGTCCTGGGCGACGAAGAAGGCTTCCGCGCCGCGGGCACGGCCGGGCTCGCCGTGGCCCTCGACTTCGAGTCGGTGGTCGTCGCGCTGTCCGGGCGCGCCGGCTTCGGCGACCACGCGCTCGTGGGCCTCGGCGCCGCCACCCTGGCCGTGCGCGGCCAGTACGACCTCTGAGGGATGCACGAGATGAGACACGCGAGCTTCCTCTTCGCCGCCTGCGCCGTCGTCGCGCTGGCCTCCGTCGCGCCCGCGCGCGCCCAGTCCTTCCGACTCGACGGCTACCGGCCCGCGCCCACCGTGCGGGACGGCTTCACCGTCGAGCGCCCCATCGCGCCGGGGCACCTGCGCCCCGCGTTCGACCTGCACGTCGACTACGCGAACCAGCCGCTGGTCGTGGACGGCCTCGGCCCCGAGTCGGTGCCCTACGTCGAGCACCTCGCGGGCCTGCACGTCGGCGTGGCGCTCGGGCTCTTCGATCGGCTCCTGGTGCACGCGCGGCTGCCCGTCGTGCTCGCCCTCGAGGGCGCGGACGCGCCCGGCTTCCCGCCCACGCGTGGGGCAGGGCTGTCCGACCTCGCGCTCGGCGCGCGCTGGCTGCTCGTGACCAGCGACGACGAGCGCTTCGCCCTCGCCACGAGCCTCGTCGCGACCGTGCCGACGGCGGGCGCGGCGCAGGGCGATCAGCAGCTCGCGGGCGAAGCGGGCGTGACGTTCACGCCGAGCCTCGTCGGCGAGGCGCGGCCGGTGGACGGCTTGCAGATCACGGGCACGGTGGGCGTGCGCTTCCGCGAGGCGGCGCGGCTGCCGAACCTCGAGATGGGGCACGAGGTGACCTTCGGCCTCGGCGTCGGCTACTGGTTCCTCGACGACCTGCTCGAGGCCCGGATCGAGACCTGGGCCAGCTCGAGCGTGGAGCGCTTCGGGGAGGGCCAGACCAGCCCATGGGAGACCCTGCTCGGCGTCCGCGTGCAGCCCTTCGAGGGGTTCATCGTGGGCCTCGCGGGCGGCCCCGGGCTGGGACGCGGCGTGGGGACGCCGACCTTCCGCGGCGTGTTCAGCGTGGGCTGGACCCCCGACATCGGCGTCGCCCCGACCGAGGACAGCGCGGCGCGGGCGACGTCCGGATCCACGGGTGGCGGCGCGCGCGAGGAGGAGGACGGAGCCACGGCGCGGGCCGACGCGTCGCCCGCCGCGACCGGGACCGAGGGCGACGACGCGCCCTTCCAGGACGTCGTCCCCGACACGCCGCCCGGCGTCGAGCCGCCACCCGACCCGCCCTACGCCGCGCGGCGCCTCCCCGCGGGAGAGACCGCGCGCCGCTACGCGGAGCTGGACCGCGACGGCGATCGGATCATGGACTCGCAGGATCGCTGCCCGATCGATCCCGAGGACTTCGACGAGATCGCCGATCGCGACGGCTGCCCCGAGGCGGACGCGGACGGCGACGGCGTGGCCGACCAGGCGGATCACTGCCCGCTGACCCGGGGCGCCGACGGCTCCGACGCCTGCGCGGGCTGCCCCGAGCGCGCGTGCATGGCGCGCGGCGGCTCGATCGTGATCGGCGAGCGCGTGGAGTTCGCGGTCGGCACCGCGGACATCGAGGCGGCCAGCCTGGACGTCCTGCGCGACGTCGTCTCCATCCTCCAGACCAACCCGCAGATCGAGCGGGTGCGGATCGAGGGCCACACCGACGCGGTCGGGAACGACTCGGACAACCTCGCCCTGTCGACCGCGCGGGCCCGCGCGATCATCGAGTGGCTGCGCGCCGAGGGCGTCGACGCCGAGCGCCTCGAGGCGTGGGGCTGCGGCGAGATGCACCCCGTGGACGACAACGCGCGCTCCGAAGGGCGTCAGCGCAACCGGCGGGTCGAGTTCCTCATCATCGTCCCGTCGAGCGGGCAGCCGCTGCGGGAGGGCTGCCGGGCCGCGCGCTGACCCACTACTGCCGAGCGCGCGACTGGGGCTATGCTGTCGGGTGAATGGCGGCCGCGGACCGGCGTCCATTCGCGGAGGGAGCGCGCATGAGGGCACGTCTCGGAGGGATCCTCGCTTCACTCGCCGCGCTCTGCGCGAGCGGGTGCTTCGTGGAGTACGGGGGCGGCGGGTGCCGCGCGGACCGGGACTGCCCGGCCGGCTGGTTCTGCGACGTCGACGGGCGCTGCTCGCCCGACGCCTGCACGAGCGACCGTGACTGCCCCGTCGGCAGCACCTGCGACGTGCGCGACGGGCTCTGCTACCTCGACGACGCCGAGTGCTACAGCCACGCGGAGTGCCCGGTCGGGTTCCGCTGCGCGGCCGGCGGCGTCTGCGTCGAGGAGCTCGGCTGCGGGGCCGACGTCGACTGTCCCGCCGGCTACTACTGCGCCATCGACGGCTACTGCTACGCGGAGACGGGCTGCGTCTCGGACGCGGAGTGCGGCGCGGGGTGGTACTGCGCGACGGACGGCCTCTGCTACCCGGAGACCGGCTGCGTCTCCGACGTGGACTGTCCGGGCGGCTACTACTGCGGCTGGGACGGCTACTGCTACCCGCAGGCCGCGTGCGTGAGCGACGCCGAGTGCGGCGCCGGCTACTACTGCGGCGTCGACGGCAACTGCTACCGCGCCGCGGCCGGGTGCAGCTCCGACGCGCAGTGCGCGGCCGGCTACTACTGCGGCTGGGACGGCAACTGCTACGCGGACGTCGAGTGCGTTTCCAGCGCCGACTGCGGCCCGGGCTGGTACTGCGGCTACGACGGCTTCTGCTACCGCGACGCGACCTGCACGAGCGACCTCGACTGCGGCAGCGGCTACTACTGCGCCTGGGACGGCAACTGCTACCGCGGCGGCGCGGGCTGCGCGAGCGACCTCGACTGCGGCAGCGGCTACTACTGCGCCTGGGACGGCAACTGCTACCCGTCTTCGACCGGCTGCACGAGCGACTTCGACTGCGGCGGCGGCTACTACTGCGGCTGGGACGGCCTCTGCTACCCGAGCTACTCCGGGTGCACGAGCGACCTCGACTGCGGCAGCGGCTACTACTGCGGCTACGACGGCAACTGCTACCGGAGCGGCGCCGGCTGCCGCAGCGACGCGGACTGTGGCTTCGACTACTTCTGCTACAGCGACGGCAACTGCTACCCGAAGTCCGACTCCGGCTGCCTGAGCGACGCCGAGTGCGGGGCCGGCTACTACTGCGACTCCGCGAGCGGCTACTGCTACCCGCTCTAGAAGAGCTCTAGCTCGTCATGACGTTGTCGAGTCCGCCCGCGTCGAGGACCTCGTAGCCCTCGCGGGAGAGCAGCGCGGCCGCGGTCGCGCTGCGCCCGCCGGACCGACAGTAGACGATGATCCGGAGATCTCGGGGTAGCTCCGCCCGACGCGAGGCGAGCTCCTGCAGCGGGATGTTGATGGCGCTGCGCGCGTGGCCGCTCTTGAACTCGGCCTCGGTGCGCACGTCGAGCAGCACCGCGTCCTCCTCGAGCACCATGCGGCGCACCTCGTGCCCGTCGACCTTCGGGCGCGCGCTGGTCATCGACGCGAACAGATTGCGGAACAAGGTCATCGAGTGCCTCCGGCTCGAAATAAAGCACGGGCCGTACCAGCGCCGCTCACCGAAACGACGTCGAGCCGTGCAACGGCTTGGAACCTCGCGCGAGCCCCCGCGAAACACACCTGTGGGGAGTCCCCCGACGCGGCGATGGAACATTCCGGTATTCTCGTGAGGTGGTGCGAGGAAGGACGCGAAGATGGCTGAACCTCGCGAGGACGCGCCGAAGGGCGCCTCCACCCGCCTCCGCACCGCGCTCGACTTTCTCGTAGGATCGGAGCTCGACGCCCCCGAGGGCGAGCCGCGACCCGAAGCCCTCCCGGGCGTGTTCTCCTTCATGCGCGAGCGCTGGTCGCAGGACGCGGGCGGCGGGGGCGGCGCCAAGGAAGGCACCTTCGCGCGCTACCGCCGACTGCGGAAGGCGTACGAGGCGGAGAAGGAGCGCCAGGTCGGCAACTTCCGCGTCTACGAGTCCATCGCGCAGGCGTCCCGGCTCTCGAAGGAGTTCCTCGCCCTGCTCTTCTCCGCGTGCCTGATCGCGACCTTCGGCCTCTTCGCCAGCTCCACCGCGACCATCATCGGCGCCATGCTGATCGCGCCCCTGATGATGCCGATCCTGGGCTTCGCGCTCGGGAGCATCTGGGGAGACACACGCCTCCTCTGGCGGTCGATCGGCACGCTCGGCGCGGGCACCGCGATGGTGCTGGTCGTCTCCGCCCTCCTCGCCGCCATCGTGCCCGGGGTGGAGGTCACGCCCGAGATGGCGGCTCGCACCAACCCGAGCCTCTACGATCTGCTGGTGGCGGTGGGGAGCGGCCTCATCGGCGCCTACGCGTTCGTCAACCCGCGCATCTCTCCCTCGATCGCGGGCGTCGCCATCGCGGTGGCGCTGATGCCGCCGCTCTGCACCGTGGGCATCGGCATCGGGCTCGGAGACGCCTCGGTGGCGAGCGGCGCGACGCTCCTCTACCTGTCGAACCTCATCGGGATCTCGCTCGCCGCGTCCTTCATCTTCTGGCGCCTGCGCGTCCACCCCTACAGCGCGGACGAGAAGGACGTCGGCTCCCGCGCGAAACGAAACGTGACGGTCTCCACCGTCCTCATGGTGGTCATCGCGCTGCCGCTCGCGTGGTTCATGAAGGAGGCCTTCGATCTCCGCCAGCACCACGCCGCGGTGCGCGCCGCCGTCGTGGAGGAGCTCGGGGACGCCACTGTGCTCTCGCTCGACGTGCAGCCCGCGGAGGCGGGCCATCGCGTCAGCGCGGTCCTCGTCGTCGACGCGGCGACCTCACCCGGCGCGGTCGCGGAGCTCCGCGAGCGCATCACGGCCGAGTTCCCGGACGGCGTCGAGCTGAGCCTGGTCACGATGCGCTCGGAGGCGGCGAGCGCCCTCCGGCTGGCCTCGGCCGCGGGCGCCGGGAAGGACTGACGGGGCACCCGCCCCTCGGGCGCGGGGCGCGCGAAAACACCACGCGTTTCCGACCCTGGCTCGCCGCGTGGTAGAACCGGCGACGGAATTGCCGATGGCTCTCTTCGCGATCGTGCCGTGGGTCCTGTTCGGGATCATGGTCCTCTTCGGGCTGATCTTCGCCATCGTCGCGTGGCGCGCGACGCGGCGCGCCGGAGACATGGAGGAGGGAGCCGAGCGCGCGCAGCACGCGCTCTCCCAGATGGAGGCCCGCGCGCGGGCCGCGGAGGGGCAGATCGCCGAGGCGCAGGCGCGCGCCGATCGCGCGGAGCAGGCCATCGCCGCCGCCGACGAGCGCGCGCGCCGCGCGGAGCAAGCGGCCGACGACGCCCGGCGCGCGGCGTCCGAGGCCTCCGGGCAAGCCCAGCAGGCGCTCCAGCGAGCGCAGCAGGCGGACTCGGCGCTCCAGCATCGCCGGGACGAGGCCCAGGAGAAGCAGCGCAAGTCGCAGGCGCGCGCGCGCTCGCTCCTGAGCTGGGCCCGGCAGCAGTGGGAGGCGCGTCGCGAGCCGGACCGTCAGAAGGCCCAGGGTCAGCAAGGCTCCTTCCAGGCCCAGCTCGACGCCTTCCTCGACTACCGCCGCAAGCCCGTGACCTTCCGCGTCGAGGGAGAGATCGACCGCATGGCCGCGCCGCTCCTGGGCGGGTACGCGCAGGACGAGACGGTCGAGGTCGACGGCGACCTCGTGCGCGTCACCTACCCCGTCGATCCCGCGCTCGGCTTCCGCGCCTGAGCCTACAGCTCGCCGAACGCGCCGCTGGCCTCGAGCTGGTCGCCGACGATGGAGAACGCCGGAGCGCGCGCGCCCAGCAGCGTGCCGGCGGCCACGCCGGTCGGGACCTCGACCCCGGCGCCGAACCGGAGCGACGTGGGCACCATCAGAGCCGGGACGGGGATGGGCGGGCGCGCGTCCCCGAGGAGCGTGCTCGCGACGTGGTGGCCGAGCACCGCGACGAAGGCGCCGACCTGCGCGCGCTCGTCGGCGCTCAGGGCGCGGTCAGCGGAGAAGCCCAGCTCGGTGAGCGCGATCGCGCCGACGCCCGGGTGCGTGCCCGGGCTGCCGTCGAGGCTGGCCCGCGCCGTGGCGTGGAAGCGGATCTGCATCCCCGCGCCGTAGGGCGACGGGCCGGAGACGGTCGCGGTCATGCCGCCCATCATCAGCGAGAGCCCGCCCCCGCTCGTGCTGGCGACCGCGGGCAGC
Organism: Sandaracinaceae bacterium; assembly: GCA_040218145.1. GTDB lineage: Bacteria > Myxococcota_A > Polyangia > Polyangiales > Sandaracinaceae > JAVJQK01. Next base: position 24,514 of record JAVJQK010000027.1, read on the forward strand.
GCCGACTCGACCTGGATCATGTCCGGCGCGACGATCATGTCCGGGGCCACGATCATGTCCGGCGCGACGATCATGTCGGGGGCCACGATCATGTCCGGCGCGACGATGCCGCGCGTCCCGCCCGCGGCCCAGTGCGCGTGGAGCGCCTGGTTGAACACCCCGACCGAGACCGCGACGCCGCTCGCGGCGCTGAAGGTCCCGACCGTCGCCGCGTCGATCGCCTCGAGCGGCACGCCGAGGCCGGAGGGCGTGCCCCCGCCGGTGGGCGCGTAGCGGGTGCGCACGCCGAGGCTCAGGCCCTCGGCCTCGGTCGCGAGCACGACGGCCGGCCTGGCGCTGACGTCGATCGCGACGGAGCGCCCGCCGATGGAGGGGAGGAGCAGGTTGGTCTCCGGCGTCCCGAGCCCCCCGAGCAGCTCGCCCACGAGCGAGGTCGCCGCCTCCGCGTAGAGGTCCGCGATGTCGGCGTTGAGCTCCTCGTCGATGGCGGCCCGATCCCGGAAGGCGGGCTCGACCAGATCGCGGTGAGGCTCCGGCATGTCCGGGAAGCTCGCCGCGGTGACGCGGAGCTGCACGGACTCCACCGCCCGAAGGCGCGCCGTCACTTCCCCGGCCTCGAGGCCCACGTCGACCAGGAGCTGCACCTCCACGTCGAAGGTGACCGTGCCCATGGCGTCGAACCTCGACGTCCCCTCCGTGCACTCCATGGTCATCTCGTCGCACATGCCCGGCAGCAGGTAGTCCGTGTCGCCCGTCGTGTGCGTGAGGACCTCGACCCCCGAGGCGGTGGCGTGCACCCGGAAGCCCCCGTCGACGACGGTCAGCGTCGAGTCCGGCGGCTCGGTCAGGGTCGGCGTCGTGTAGTCCACCGAGTCGAACCAGACGCGCGGAGGGATGTCGACGCAGCCCGTGCCGGGCGGCGGGATGCAGGGCGGCGGCAAGGGGAGCACGTAGGTGCCGACGGGGAGCTCCGCCGCGATGACCGCGTCGAACAGCCCGCTCTGGCCGGCGCGCAGGAAGACATCGTCCAGGCTCCCGAGCGTGGTGGCGTCGTCGCCGTCGTCCACGGCCGTCTGGGCCAGCCGCAGCATCGACGTGGCGGCGTCGACGTCGTCGTCCTCGAAGTGCGCGGCCACGAGGAACGAGCAGAGCTGCGTCGCGCCGTCGGCCTCGACGAGGAACGACTGCACCCCGAAGCGCGCAGGCTTCTCCACCGTGATCAGGCCGTACGCGTCGGGCTCGACCTCTTCGCCGTCCACGCGGACCATGGTCGGGTCGAGCCCGCGCACCGCCGCGACGAGCCGCAGCGGCTCCCCCGGCTCGGCGCGGACCATGTCCCCAAAGGCAGGCCAGACGCACTGGATGCCGCCCTCCTCGACGCCGCTGTCGGGGTCGGGCGCGCCGGCGTCGTCGGGGGCCGGAGCCGGGCCACAGGCGGGAAGCAGGAGCAAGGCGGTGAAGAGGGCGCGGGTCGCTTTCACGCTCGGCATAATGACACAACCTGAGCGTCATCGCTTTCGTTGCCGCGACTGTACCCGCGTGACCGAGCCGCCCGTCCAAGAACCTCGCTCCTCGTCTTTCGGGCGGGACGAACCGCCTCTCGGCCCGTGTCTCCTCGAAAATGCTGAGAGCATTCCCTCGTCGCCCCGAGCCGAGAATCGGTCCGCCGCGCTCCGAAATCCTTCGGGCTCGGTGCTTGGACGGGCTGCTAACCTTCGGCCGGATGGGTGACGGTGAGCGAAAAGGGAAGCTGCATCTCGCGTCGGCGGTGCCGTTCGGCATCGGCGAGACGAAGCCGCACCACTTCCTCGAGATGGCGGAGATCGCGTGGAAGAACCGCGGCCGCTGGGGATACGCCTGGCGCATCCTCAACGAGGGCGTGTGTGACGGCTGCGCGCTGGGCACGACGGGCATGCGCGACTGGACGCTCGACGGCACGCACCTGTGCCTGGTGCGCCTGAACCTGCTCGAGCTCAACACCAAGCGCCCCTTCGATCCGGAGATCATGGAGGACGTGGGCTGGCTCCCGCGCCGCGCCAAGGATCTGCGGGAGCTCGGCCGGATCCCCGTGCCGCTCCGCCGCCGCAAGGGCGAGCCGGGGTTCACCGCCGTCTCCTGGGACGAGACCCTCGAGGCGCTCGGCGCGCGGCTGCGTGACGCCGACCCCAAGCGCATGGCCTGCTACATGACCTCGCGCGGGATCACCAACGAGGTCTACTTCGCGGCGCAGAAGGCGTGGCGCTACCTCGGCTCGCCCCACATCGACAACGCGGCGCGCCTCTGCCACAGCCCGTCGACCGCGGCGATGAAGAGCGTGCTCGGGGTCGGCGCCTCCACGTGCAGCTACCTCGACTGGTACGGCTCGGACGTCATCGTCTTCTTCGGGAGCAACCCCGCCAACGACCAGCCGGTCGCGCTGAAGTACCTCTACGAGGCGAAGAAGCGCGGCAGCCGCGTGCTCGTCGTGAACACGTTCCGCGAGCCCGGCCTGGAGCGGTACTGGATCCCGTCGAACGCCGACAGCGCGCTCTTCGGCACCAAGATCGCCGACCGCTTCTTCCACGTCGGCGCGGGCGGCGACCTCGCCTTCGTCTACGCCGTGATGAAGCTCCTGATCGAGCGCGACGCGATCGACCGCGCCTTCGTCGAGGCGCACACGGCGGGCTACGAGGAGTTCGAGGCGCACCTCGCGGACCAGGACTTCGCGCACCTCCTCGCGCTGAGCGGCGCGACGGAGGAGGACGTCCGCGCCTTCGCGGACGAGATCGCCGACGCGGAGACGGGCGTGTTCGTCTGGTCGATGGGGCTGACCCAGCACGCGCACGGGACCGAGACGGTGGCGGCGGTGCTCTGTCTCGGGTTGACCCAGGGCTTCATCGGCCGGGAGCGCTGCGGGCTGATGCCCATCCGGGGCCACTCCGGGGTGCAGGGCGGAGCCGAGATGGGCGCCTACGCGACCGTCTTTCCGGGCGGCGCGGCGATCACGGACGAGGAGGCCGACCGGCTCGAGGCGCTCTGGGGCTTCCGGCCGCCGGCGGAGACCGGCCACTCCACGGTCGAGATGCTCGAGGCCGCGCTGCGAGGCGAGCTGGACGTGCTCTACGCGGTGGGCGGCAACTTCGTCGACACCCTCCCCCAGCCGCAGCGCGTCGAGGAGGCCGTCTCGAAGGTCCCCGTGCGCATCCACCAGGACATCGTCCTGACGCCCAAGATGCTGATCGAGCCGAACGAGGAGGTCTGGATCCTCCCCGCGAAGACCCGCTACGAGCACGAGGGCGGCGTGACGGAGACCACGACCGAGCGGCGCGTGGTCTACAGCCCGTACGTCCAGGGCCCCGTGTGCGGCGAGGCACGCGAGGAGTGGCGCATCGTGCGGGACCTCGCCCTGGCCGCGAAGCCCGACGGCCCGCTCGGGCTCGAGGACGCGGCGGCGATCCGCGAGGACATCTCGAAGACCATCGACTTCTACGCGCCCATCGCCTCCCTCGAGAAGAAGGGCGACCAGTTCCAGTGGGGCGGCCAGCGCCTCTGCGACGGCGGCGAGTTCCCGCTGGAGGATGGCAAGGCGCGCTTCCGGACCTTCGATCCGCCCGACCTCCGGCCGCAGGCCGAGGACGAGATGTACGTCACGACCCGGCGCGGCAAGCAGTTCAACTCCATCGTGCAGCACGACGTCGATCAGCTCACCGGCGCGGCGCGGGACCACGTGCTGATCTCCCGCCCCGACATGGAGCGCCTCGGCGTCGAGCAGAACCAGGCGCTGCGACTCGAGAGCCCGCACGGCACGTTCACCGGGCGCGCCTTCGCGGCGCCGATCACGCCTGGCAACCTCCAGCTGCACTGGCCCGAGGCGAACGTGCTGCTCGATCCGGAGCGCGTGGACCCGGGCGGGCTGGTGCCCGACTACGGCACGCGCGTCCGCGTGTCGGTCGTATGATCGAGCGCGGCGTGACCGAGCGCCCCGTCGCGCGTCTGAGCGCGGCAGGCGCGCTCCGGGAGGGCGACGCGGTCGCGGTCGAGGAGCCGCTCGAGATCCGCCTCGCTGGCGACGCGCTCGCGGTCACCATGCGCAGCCCGGGCGAAGATCGTTTCCTCGCCGTCGGCTTCCTGTTCGCCGAGGGCCTCATCGGGAGCCTCGCCGACGTGGGGAGCGTCGCTCACTGCGGCCGGCCCGGCGACGAGGGCTTCGGCAACGCCATCGACGTGCTGCCGGGGCCGGGCGTCACCTTCGACACGAGCCGCCTCGAGGGCACGCGGCGCGGGACGCTGACCACCGCGTCGTGCGGTGTGTGCGGGCGGCGCTCCATCGATGACCTCCTCGCGCGCGTCGGCGTGGTCGACCGCGACGTCGTCGTGCCCTTCGAGGTCATCGCCAGCTCGCCCGCGCGGCTCGCCGAGGGGCAGCACCGCTTCGCGCACACCGGCGGCGTGCACGCGGCCGCGCTCCAGCGCGCGGACGGAGTCGTGCTCGCGTGCGCCGAAGACGTCGGGCGGCACAACGCGGTCGACAAGGTCGTCGGGCGCATGCTCTACGACGGCATCGACGACGCCGCGATCCTCTCGGTGAGCGGTCGTGTGTCGTTCGAGATCGTGCAGAAGGCGGCCGCGGCCGACGTCCCGATCGTCACCGCGGTGAGCGCGCCGACGTCCCTCGCCATCGACCTGGCCGACCGCGCCGGCATCACCCTGGCCGCCTTCGTGCGCGACGGCCGGGCGAACGTCTACACGCACCCCGGGCGCATCGGCTGACCACACCCGTGGCGACGCGCCCCGGTCGGCGATCGCCGCGCCCGATCGGGGCTCGCCGGATCGTCCGTTGCAGCCCCCGCGGGGCATGAGAACGTCTGCGACCACATCCGCCTTCCTCGCCCTCCTGCTCGCCCCGCTCGCGCTCGGCGCGTCGGGCTGCACCGCGCGGGGCATCAACGCGGGCGGCGGCCTGAGCGCCGTGCCCCGAGGCGGGCTGACGAGCCATGGCGCGGAAGACCGGCGTGACGACACGGAGCTGGCCGGCGCGGAGCTGGCCTTCGCGGGGCGAGACGTCGAGATCCACGCCGAGCCGCCCCGGCTCGCGGCCACCGACGAGGACGGCGCGCTCTTTCTGACGCGCGTGCACCTCGTGAACCGCAGCGACGCGTGGGTCGACGCCCCGCGCGTGCGCGTGCGGACCGAGCGGGTGCTCGGCGACCGCAGGGTCGGCTGCGAGATCCGGTACGAGGACGCCCGCGGCGACGCGCACCTGCCGCCGAACGCGGCCCGGGTGCTCCGCGCCTACGCCCACTGTCCGGTCGTGATGGAGACGCACGAGGTGCGCAGCAGCGTGTCCTTGCCGGACCTCGCGGAGGGCGACGACTTCCTCGCGGGGGTCACCCCGGTGCTCGTCCCCGACGTGTGAGCCAATCCGCGCGACCGGCTCCGTCGGCCGTCTGCTAGAGTCTGCGCTTCGCGGGGGGTGGGGAATGAGCACCGGGAGCACCACGGATGTACGGCAGAAAGCGATTCACCATCGGCCGGCGGAGCTTCGTCCGCGTGACCACCGCCGGCGCGGCGGGCCTCTACCTCGCGCAGGGGTGTGACTCCGCGGAGCCCGCCGAGCGCGTGCGCGCGCTCGTGGTGGGGAGCGGCTTCGGCGGCTCGATCGCGGCCCTGCGGCTCGCCGAGGCGGGCATCCCGTCCACCGTGCTCGAGCGCGGCAAGCGCTGGGAGATCACCGACGACTACGACACGTTCTGCACCACGCAGAACCCGGACGGCCGCGCCGCGTGGATGCACCGTGAGCCGGTGATCCCGGGCGTCCCGGCCATCCGCCTGCGCATGTCGCCCTACGTCGGGCTCCTCGAGCGCTTCTTCGGCGAGAACCTCGACGTGGTCTGCGCGGCCGGCGTCGGCGGCGGCTCGCTCGTCTACAGCGGCATCATGATCCAGCCGCCGCGCGATCTCTTCGAGTCGGTCTTCCCGGCCGAGCTCGACTACGGCGAGATGGACGCCACGTGGTACCCGCGCGTCCGCGAGGTGATGCGACCGGGCGCCATGCCCGACGACGTGCTCGAGGCCGAGCCGTACCTCTCGAGCCGGATCTTCATCCGCGACGCCATGACGGCGGGCCTGGACGTGCAGCGCATCCAGTGCGCGATGGACTGGGACCTGGTGCGCGCCGAGCTGACCGGAGAGGTGCCGCCCCAGGTCATCACGGGCGACTACCTCTACGGCCTGAACAGCGGCGCCAAGCACTCCCTCGACCGGGTCGGCTACCTCGCGCAGGCGGAGGCGACGGGCATGGTCGACGTGCGCCCGCTGCACCAGGTGAAGTCGGTCGGGGCGATCGAGGGCGGGGGCTACTGGGCCGAGGTCGAGCGGATCGACGAGAACGGCAACGTGCTCGAGACGACGCGCATCGAGGCCGACCTCCTGTTCATGGCCGCCGGCTCGATGAACACCACGAAGCTGATGCTCAAGGCCAAGCGCGACGGAACGCTGCCCGGGCTCAACGACCAGGTCGGCGAAGCGTGGGGCAACAACGGGCAGCGCATCCTGGTGCGCGGGGAGCTCGACGAGCCCACCGGCGCCAACCACGGCGGGCCGGCCTGCGTCTTCGTGCACCATCACGACAACCCCGAGGGCCCCATCGGCATGGAGTTCGGCCCGGCGCCGATCGGCTTCGAGCACAACTGCCTCGTCAGCGCGACCCAGGGCGTGCCCGAGCGCCTCGGCCGCCTGCAGCTCGACGTGCAGACCGTGGGCGACGAGGAGATCATCGGGATCGTACCGGAGTGGGACCGGAGCTGGGACGCGAGCGCCGGCCGCGCCGCGCGCCACACCATGCAGCGCTTCGTGGACGCGGCCGGCGGCGCGCTCACCAGCCTCCCCGGCGTGGACGACCCGTCGATCACCTTCCACCCCCTCGGCGGCATGACGATGGGCCGCGCGACCGACACCTACGGCCGCGTCGACGGCTACGCGCACCTCTACGTCGTGGACAGCGCGCTCATCCCCGGCTCCACCCCGGCCGGCAACCCCTTCTGGACGGTGTCCGCCATCGCCGAGCGAGCCATGGACACCATCGTGCGCGAGGACCTCGCCGGCGAATAGACACCTCGCTCGCCCCCGCCCACCGACGAGCCCCTCCTCGTTCCCCTGCTCGCTCTCGTCCCCCTCGATCGCTCTCGCATCCACCGCGTGCGCACGGGAACGATGCGGCGCGGCTGCGGCGCCGGACGAGGGCGCCGATGAGAAGCGGAAGCCGCTGCGGTGGCGGCTGCGGATGCGGACTGCGGAGGCGGAGGCGGAGGCGGAGGCGGATGCGGAGGCGGATGCGGCTGCGGATGCGGCCGCGGTGGCGGATGCGGCCGCGGTGGCGGATGCGGCCGCGGTGGCGGATGCGGTGACGCGAGCGACTGCGGGAGCGGAAGCGGGAACGGGAGCGGGAACGGGAGCGGGAGCGGCAGCGGGAACGGCAGCGGGAACGGGAACGGGAACGGGAACGGGAACGGGAACGGGAACGGGAACGGGAACGGGAACGGGAAACGGAACGGCTGCGGAAGCGGCTGCGGAAGCGGCTGCGGAGGCGGAGGCGGTGGCGGAGGCGGATGCGGTGGCGGATGCGGCCGCGGTGGCGGACGCGGCAGCGGGAGCGGCAGGCGGAAGCGTCCCGCGCTACTCGCGCACGGGGGGCGGCTTCACGCGGCCCCCTCCGCGCTTCGGCTTCTTGACCGGCGCCTTCTTCCCCGACGAGAGGTTCTTCTCCAGGTAGACGTGCTCGCGCGGGTTGCCGAAGCCGTGCTTCTCGAAGAAGCGCACCGCCTTCTCGTTCGCCGGGTCGGTGTCGGCGAGCAGGATGCGGCAGCCGAGCTCGCTGAACGCCTCGGTGACGCGCTCGAGGAGCTTGCTCGCCACGCCGCCGCGGGCCGCGTCCGGGTCGACGCCGATCCACACCACCCAGCCGTAGCTCCACGCGCTGCGCCGCTTCTCCAGCACCGTGCCGAGCACGAACCCGACCAGCGCGTCCTCCTCGTCGACCGCGGCGAAGCAGGTGTCCCAGTCGGACGCGAAGAAGCCGACCAGCTCGAACTCGTCCCAGGTCCGGTAGAGGCTGGGGAACGTGCCCGCGCGAAAGAGCTTGGCGCCGAGGTGATAGACCGACGGCAGGTCGTCGATGCTCATGGGGCGCACCGAGATGGCGCGCTTGTTCTTCTTGCGGTCGCTCACGCGCCGCGCTCCCTCAGCGACGCCGATACGGCAGCGTGAAGCGCATCGGCTGCGGCATCATGTCGCCCTGGGTCGTCGCCGTGACCGTCATGCGGCCGTCGCTCTCGAGCGAATAGACGTTCCACCGAGTTCCCTGGTCCGCCTGGAAGACCTGCTCCAGGTCATCGCCCCGGAAGCGCTGCGTGATCCGGAGCTCGTCGCCCTCGAAGTCGCGCCCACGCCGGGTCTGGTTCAGGGGCGTGGTGTAGCGATGCCGGTTGTCGAAGACCACCGTGATCGTCCGATTCTCGTCCGAGAAGCGGAGCGAGATGGTCTGGTTCACCGGCGTGTTGTCGCGGAGCATCGGCCGGGCGATGCCGCGGATGAGCATGTTCATCGGGCCGACCGCGCGCTCGATCGCCGCGTCGACGGTCGAGCGGGCTCGGCGCTGTGGCATCCCGAGCACCCAGGTGCCGTGGAAGGCCTCCCGGTGCTGCTGCCACTGACGATCGCTGTCGTCCTGCGCAGGCGCTCGGAACGGCACCAGCGCGCCGACGAGGAGGATCAAGGCGGGGATCGAATAGCGGAGGATGCGCATCGCTCTCCTTCGACGGGGAAGACCGTCGTGGATTCGATCCATAGGCTACCATCCGGCGCTCGTGAACGAAGAGGCAGTCCACTTCACCCTCGCCTGCGTCGAGATCGCGCTGGCCATCCCCACCGTGGTCGCGCTGATCTGGACGACCGCGCCGTATGGTCGCCACGCCCGGGACGGCTGGGGCCCCACCATCCCCGCGCGGCTCGGGTGGGTCCTCATGGAGACGCCCGCGGTGCTGCTCTACGTGGGGATCTTCGCCCTCGGTGAGCATCGCCTCGAGACGGCGCCGCTGAGCCTGCTCGCGTTCTGGCAGCTCCACTACGTGCACCGCACGTTCGTGTTCCCCTTCCGGATGCGGGCCGACGGCAAGCGCATGCCGCTGTCGATCCCGCTCATGGCGATCGTCTTCAACTGCCTCAACGCGTACGTGAACGCGCGCTGGATCAGCCACCTGGGAAGCTACCCCGACGCGTGGCTCACCGACCCGCGCTTCGTGATCGGCGGCGCGGTCTTCCTCGTGGGCATGGCCATCAACGTGCACGCCGATACCGTGCTGATGAATCTCCGGAAGCCCGGGGAGACCGGCTACAAGATCCCGAAGGGCGGCCTCTACCGCTTCATCTCGAGCCCGAACTACTTCGGCGAGATCCTCGAGTGGACGGGCTGGGCCATCATGACCTGGTCGATCGCGGGCGTGGCCTTCGCCGTCTACACCGCGGCCAACCTCGCGCCCCGCGCCTTCTCGAACCACCGCTGGTACCTCGAGAAGTTCCCCGACTACCCGGCCGAGCGCAAGGCGCTGATCCCCTTCGTGATCTGAGCCCCCCCGCGGCTACTCGGCGGGCGCGGGCTCGGGCTTCGCGCTCGGCTCGGTCGCCCCGGGCGAGGTCGCGCGCACGAGCACGTAGCCGATCACGCCGGCGAGGAGCGAGGCGACGAGGATGCCGACCTTCGCGCGCTCGAGGGTGGCCGCGTCGTCGAAGGCGAGCCCGGCGATGAAGAGGCTCATCGTGAAGCCGATCCCGCCGATCAGACCGACGCCCCAGAGCTGCGGCCAGCGCACGTTGCGGGGCAGGTCCGCCACGCCGACCTTCACCGCGATCCAGGCGAAGACCGCGATGCCGATGGGCTTGCCGATCACGAGGCCACCGATCACGCCCAGGGTCACGCTGGCGGTGAGCGCCTGCCCGAGGGACGCGTCGAGCGCGACGCCCGCGTTCGCGAGGGCGAAGACGGGGAGCACGACGAACGTCACCAGCGGGTTGAGCGCGTGCTCGAGGCGCTGCAGCGGCGCGCTCGCCTGCTCGATCCGCATGGTCAGCTTGTCGAGGATCATCTGCTGCTGGGGCGTGTTCATCGAGCGGTCGTGCGGGACGCCCACCGCCTTGAGGCGATCCAGGTGAGACTGGGCCTTCGCGACGAAGGACGCGCCGTCGATGCGGGTGCGAGCCGGGATGGTAAAGGCCATCAAGATCGCGGCGATGGTGGCGTGCACGCCGCTCTGGAGGAAGGCGAGCCACACGAGGGTGCCGAGCAGGAAGTAGAACAGCTGATTGCGGACCTGGAGCGCGTTGGCCGCGATCGCGACGGCGAGGAAGAGCACTCCGGCGAACAGCCCGAAGAGGGAGAGGCTGTCGGTGTAGAAGACCGCGATCACCAGGACGGCGCCGATGTCGTCGACGATCGCGAGGGCGGTCAGGAAGACCTTCAGCCCCAGCGGCACCCGCGAGCCGAGGAGCGCGAGCACGCCGAGCGCGAAGGCGATGTCGGTCGCCATCGGGATGCCCCACCCGCTCGCCGTGGGGCCGGACGGATTCAGGGCCACGTAGATCCCGGCCGGCACGACCATACCGCCGAGCGCCGCCACCGCAGGGAGCGCGGCCTTGCGCACCGTCGCCAGCTCGCCCGCCAGGACCTCGCGCTTGATCTCGAGGCCGACGAGGAAGAAGAAGATGCCCATCAGGCCATCGTTGATCCAGTGATGGAGGCTCTTCTCGAGCTCGAGGTCGGCGAACGAGACCCCGAGCGGGGTGTGCAGCAGCCCGTGGTAGGCGTGCGCCCATGGGGAGTTCGCCCACACCACCGCGAGCACCGTGCTCAGGATGAGCAGGACGGCGCCCGCGAGCTTGTGCCGCGCGAAGCCCTGGAACGGAGAGATCAGCCGGTCGATGAGTCTCGGCGGCAGCTCCTCTTCGGAGTCGAGCAGGTCGTCTTCGAGATGCATGAGCGTGTGCGCACAGGTAGGTCCGCACCCTCCGGATGACGACCCCCGTGACGGTACCGACCGAAACGATCGTAACGATTGTGACTCCGAACGTCACACCGAGTCCAGCCAAGACCTACCGCAAACAGCCCCACACGCCTGAAATCATGCGGCTTTCATCACTGTGGCAGAAAGCGCGAGGCCCTGGCACGAGATCTGCTCGACGGGCGACCATGTCCCTGACCTTCCACGCCGAGCTCACCTGGTCCGACGCGGCCGGAACCGGCCTCTGCCGGCGGCTCCGCCTGGACGAGGCGACCGAGGCCTTCGGGCTGCTCGAGCGCGACGGGGACGGCTGGAGCCTGTGCATCCCCGATGGCGCCGAGGCGGAGGCGCGCGTGGACGAGCGACCGCTCGACCTGCGGACCCTCTTCCTCGATCCGTCGGGGGAGCGGCGCCTTCCGCTGCGCGCGGGGCTCGAGGCGCGCGTGCTCATGGGCGGCTTCCGGTTCGAGCTGCGCCCGGACGCCGCCGCCTGAGCGCGTCGTCTACATGAGCTGAATGATCGCGACGCCCCGCTCACAGCCTTCCGGCGGCTCGCTGGGTCGCTGATGCCGAGGCGGGAGCGGGAGCTCCAGGCGCGGCTGGGGCCGGCGCTCCTCCTCGCGAAGTGCCTCTTCGCGGCGGCGAAGCTCTTCGATGATGTATGCGGGAAGCATTTCGCCCTCACTCGGATGCATTCTGCGTGCCCGGGGATCGACGGAACGAGATCATTGGCTTTCCGGCCCACTTCGTCCCCGATCGCGGTTCCGATTGTGGAATTCACCCTGCAACTGTGAGGGCTCGTACCCACGGGGTGCGACAGCGCTGTCGTAGATCGCGAGGCCACACGCCCCCAATCGGCTACCCAAAGTCCGGGCCGTGATGCGAACATGCCGCGGTGGCCGGAGAGAACGACACACCGAGGCCCAGCGCCACGCCCAGACCGTCGATGGAGCAGCCCGCGAGCGGGGGCCGCTTCGGCGCGTTCGGCGGCGTCTTCACGCCGTCCATCCTGACGATCCTCGGCGTCGTCATGTACATGCGCCTCGGCTGGGTCACCGGCCAGGCGGGCCTCGCGTGGGCGCTCGGCATCATCGTCGTCGCCCACCTCATCTCGCTCGCGACGGGGCTGAGCGTGGCGAGCATCGCGACCAACCGCACCGTCGGCGCGGGCGGCGCGTACTTCATGATCAGCCGGGCGCTCGGCGGCGCGGCCGGCGCCTCGATCGGCATCCCGCTCTTCTTCGCGCAGGCGCTGAGCGTCACCTTCTACATCGTCGGCTTCGCCGAGTCGGTCCTGCAACTCGTCCCGCCCGAGTACCACCCGTACTGCCCCGCCTGGGCCATCGGCACGCTCGTCAACGTCGGCATCACCGCGCTGTCGCTCAAGAGCGCCGACCTCGCCATCAAGGCGCAATACGTCGTGATGGCCGCGATCGTCGTCTCGCTCGTGGGCCTCTTCACCGGGCAGGGCCCGGACTTCCCGACCCAGATCGAGTGGAGCAACCCCGAGGGCGTCCCCAAGGCGCTGATCTTCGCGGCGTTCTTCCCGGCCGTGACCGGGATCATGGCCGGCGTCTCGATGTCGGGAGACCTGAAGGACTCGCGCACCGCCATCCCGCGCGGCACCCTCGCCGCGATCGCGGTCGGCTTCGTGGTCTACATGGCGATCCCGGTCTGGCTCGCGCTCAGCTACTCCAACGCGTTCCTGATCGAGAACACCGACGCGGTCTTCACTCTGGCGAGCGTGCCGGCCACGATCTACGCGGGCGTCTGGGGCGCCACGCTCTCGAGCGCGCTGGGCAGCATCCTGACCGCGCCGCGCACGCTCCAGGCGCTGGCCCAGGACGGCCTGATGCCGCGCGTGCTCGGCAAGGGCTACGGGCCCGCGAACGAGCCTCGGGTGGGAACCGTCCTGACCTTCGCGCTCGCCCAGGTCGGCGTCCTGCTCGGCGACCTCGACGTCATCGCCCCCGTCCTGACGATGTTCTTCCTCGCCACCTACGGCGTGACGAACCTCGCGTGCGGTCTGCAGCGCTGGGCCGCGAGCCCGAGCTTCCGCCCGAGCTTCAAGATCCCGGCCTCGATCAGCCTCGTGGGCGGCGCGGCCTGCTTCTACGTGATGAGCATGATCGACATCGTGGCCATGGTGGTCGCGCTGCTGCTCTGCGGGCTCATCTTCGCCGTCGCGCAGCGCCGCGCCCTCGGGACCACCTACGGCGACGCGCGCCACGGCATCTGGTCCGCGCTCGTCCGGAGCGCGCTCCACCGCCTGCGCCGCGTGGAGTTCCACCCGCTCAACTGGCGCCCCAACCTGATCATCTTCGGCGGCGACCCGGAGAAGCGCCCGCACCTGCTGCACATCGGCTCGTCGCTCGTCCAGGACCGGGGGCTCGTCACCTACTTTCACCTGCTCAAGGGAGACGTCGCGAAGCTCGCCCAGGCGCGACGCGAGACCTTCGAGCGCCTCGAGCCGCCCATCCGCGACAAGTTCGCCAACGTCTTCTTCAAGGTCGACGTGGCCGAGGACATCTTCCGCGGCGCGGTGACCAGCGCGCAGAGCTACGGCGTCGGCGCCTTCGAGGCGAACTGCGTGATGCTGGGCTGGACGACCAAGCCCGAGCGCGCCGGCGCGTACGTCAAGATGCTCCAGGACCTGGTGATGCTCGACCGCGCGCTCATGGTCGTGCGCTACCACCCGGAGAAGAAGCTCGGCGAGGGCAAGCGCCTCCACGTCTGGCTCGGCGGAGACGAGCGCACCCAGGCGATGCTCCTCCTCTTCGCGCACCTGCTCACCTCGCACTATCGCTGGCGCAACATGGAGATCACCGTCTTCGACGTGGTCGAGAGCGACCAGGACAAGCTCGAGGCGCAGTCTCACTTGCACAAGCTGCTCACGGAGGCGCGCATCGAGGCGCGGCCCCGCGTCGTGCTCCGTCAGGGCCGCACGCTCAAGCAGGTCATGCACGTCGAGAGCGACGAGGCCGACTTCGCGATCGTCGGCTTCGGCCTCCCCGAGACGGCCTCCGACGTCGAGGGCTACCGCGAGGCGGCCGACGCGAAGGCCCGCGAGCTGGTGGACGAGCTCGACGGCCTCCTGGAGGAGCTGCCCACCACGCTCCTGGTCCACAGCGCCCGCGACTTCGAGCACGAGCAGGTCCTGCTCGACCGCGAGTGAGCGCTACTTCGCTTTCTTCGTCCAGGGCGCGAGATCGGCGAGCTCGTCGAAGGTCGGGAAGGTGCCGGTGAAGCGCCAGCCGCGATCGTCGAGGTAGAGCTCGGCGGGGGGCTTGGCGACCGGAAAACGGACGCGGGCCAGCACGCGCTCCTCGAGGCCGTGCTCGCGAAGCCAGGCCTTCATCACCTCGATCGCGCCCGGGAAGCTCGAGCGGACGGAGCAGATCGCGAGGTCGAACCGCTCGGCGGCCTGGGTGAGGAAACGGATGGCGCCGTCGACCGGAGGATCCGGGATCGACAGAGGGCCCCGCCAACCCGAGCGGTAGCTGTGCAGGACGCCGTCGAAGTCGAGGCAGAGGGTCCGGCGGTGCTTGCCGCGGCCGACGCGCTGGACCTCGCCGGGGAGATCCGAGAGATCCTCGCCCGAGAGGACACGCTCCTTGGCGCGGGTCGCCTCGGCAGGGGTGAGGAAGCCGCGGCTCTGGAGCGCCTCGAGCCGCTCGAGGGCGGAGACCAGGTCGTCGCCAGACGCAGCGGCGTCGGCCGAGTCCGCCGCTCTCTTCGGCTCCGCGTCCGGGCCCGCCTCGGCCTCCGCTTCCGCTCCCGTTCCCGTTCCCGTTCCCGTGCCCGTGCCCGTGCCCGTGCCCGTTCCCGCTGCCGCGTCCGAGTCCGCTACCGCGTCCGAGTCCGCTACCGCCTCCGCGTCCGCTCCCGCCTCCGCCTCCGCATCCGCATCCGCATCCGCATCCGCCTCCGCTCCCGCGTCCGCGTCCGCGTCCGCCTCCGCCTCCGCCTCCGCCTCCGCCTCCGCCTCCGCCTCCGCCTCCGCCTCCGCCTCCGCCTCCGCGTCCGAGTCCGCCTCCGCCTCCGCTCCCGCCTCCGAGTCCGAGTCCGCCTCCGCCTCCGCCTCCGCCTCCGCGTCCGCCTCCGCCTCCGCCTCCGCCTCCGCCTCCGCGGCCGAGTCCGAGGCCGAGGCCGAGTCCGGGTCCGAGTCCGAGGCCGAGGCCGAGGCCGAGTCCGGGTCCGAGTCCGAGTCCGAGTCCGAGTCCGAGTCCGAGTCCGAGGCCGAGTCCGAGTCCGAGACCGAGTCCGAGTCCGAGTCCGAGTCCGAGTCCGAGTCCGAGTCCGAGTCCGAGGCCGAGGCCGAGTCCGAGTCCGAGTCCGAGGCCGAGTCCGAGGCCGAGTCCGTCCTCGTGCTCGCGCTCGTTCCCGCTCCCGTCCCCGCGCCGTGCACCCCACCCTTCACGGCCGCCACGAGCTCCTCGGGAGCCTCCCACTCCATCTCGAGCTCCCACGGCTCGTCGACGAAGTACAGCGCGTCCGGGTCCTGGTGATCGACGTAGTCCTTGTCCGGATCCTCGCCGCGGATGGCCGACGGTTCGCCGTTGCGAGGGCGGTGGGGCTCGAGATCGAGGGACGTGCGGCGCGAGAGGATGCCCTCGTCGACGGGATCCAGGATCGCACCGGGGCGCGCGTACGCTTCGCGGGGCCAGTCGCGGTGCGGGACGGCGGGCAAGGCGTAGGTCGCGGCGGGGCTCTTCATCGAGGGGTCGATGGTGAAGTGGGCGCGCTCCTCCGCCCACGACCAGACCGCGGCCCAGTCCTCCGCCGGGACGGAGAAGGCGAGCGGCATCACCACGCGGAACCGCGCGTGCTCGGCGGTGTGAGACCACGTCGTGTAGACGAGGTGGAAGAAGGTGCTCCAGGTCGTGCTCGCCTCGGCGATGGGCGTGCCGTCGTCGTAGTCCAGCACCAGGCAGCTGACGTGGGTGACGTTGTCGCTGCCGCGCTTGTCGGCGCCGGGGCGGTAGAGGGCCGGAGACCACAGGCGCAGGTCTCGCTTGGCGCTCTTGTAGGCGTCGGTGATGAGCTGCTCCGCCGCCTCTTGCACCACCGCGCGCGGATCGGCGCCGCGCTTCTTCGCCTCGGCCTCCACCTTGGAGAGCTTGCCCATGAACTTGCCGCGGACCGGCTTGCCGTCGGCGAGCTGCTGGCGGGCGTGCTTGATGCGCGCCACCTCGCGCTCGATCTTGGACGCCGTCTCCATCTTGATCTCGAACCGTCGGAGCGCCGCGGTCAGCTCGGGCAACGTCAGGACCTCCTGCTCGGGCGTCGTGTCGAAGACGCGCAGGAAGGTGCAGGCGGGGATGAGGAGCGAGCCGCTCATGGCGTGCGGCGGCGGACGCGGGCGAGCGAGGTCCAGCTCCGCGTTCCGTCGGGGTCGACGACCGCGAGCGCGTGACCGACGCGCGCCGCGACGAGGGCCGGGGCCGAGCGGCCGTCGACCCAGACGCGCGCGCCGGGGCCGAGCTGCTGGGCGCTCACCGCGTCGCGCTCGACCCACCGCTCTGCGCCGTCGCTCGTGGCGACGAGCAGGCGATCGGGCCCCTCTCGCGCGTCGACCGCGATGCCGGGGCGATACACGCCGGGGCCCACCTCCGCCTCGATCCACGCGCCGGGCGGCACGTCGCTCTCCAGCCCGCGCCCCGTCTCGTGCGGGGCGTCGCTCCGGACCCAGACCCGACTGGCGTCGGTCCAGCGCGCGCTGCCCCCATCGAGGCGGACGCGGAGCGCGGGGCCGACGCGCGCGAGGAGCGTGGCGCGCGCGAAGCCGCCCCCTTCGTCCACCTCGACCGCGTCGCCCGAGGCGAGCTCGGGGGCGAGCAGATCACGGCGGTGCACCCAGTCGGCGTCGCCGTTGGCAAAGACCACGAACGCGCGCGGCGCGTCGATCCGCACGATCACCGCGAGCTGATGACGCGCCCCGACCTGTCGGGCGAGCGCCTGGGTGCCCACCCACAGCGGCGCGCGCGGACGCGTGGCCGGGCCGGGCGGCGGCTCGGTACGGTCCGCGCGAGCGAGGGCGCGGCCTCCCAGCTGTCGGTGCGGGACCTGCCGGTCCAGACCGAGCGGCGCCTCCATGGCGCGCGCCGGGAGGCCGACGACGCCTCCGAGCTGCGCGGCCACGAGCCAGAGCGCGCCGAGGGCGAACGCGGTGGAGCCGAGCCAGAGGCTCGGGGAGAGGACGAGCGCGGCCCGGGGCTTCCTCCCCTCGAGCCGCTGCCGTGCGGCGCTTCGCCAGCGCTGCTGCCGCCACCGCGCGTGGGCGATGTGCTGGATGAGCAGGCCCTCGGCCTCGAGCAAGATCGCGCCGCAGCGCCCACACGGGCGCGCGCCCGCGTCGGCGCGTCCGCGGGCGAGCACCGGGGCGCCGCAGCGTGGGCACCCCGCGCTCTTGCGCTCCTCGCTGGCGCGCACGCGACGGGCCTCGCCCTCCTGGAGCAAGCGGCGGCGCACGAGCCAGGGGCCGGACGCGAGGGCGAGCGCGAGGGCCGCCCCGAGCCCCGCGACCAGGCCGACCGCCCAGCCCTCGAAGAGCCGCGCCACCCGCCACCCGATGGCGATCAGCGTGAAGGCACCCACCGCGCCGATGACGAGCGCGAGGGTGCGCTGGGGTGCGCTGGGCAGCACGGCGCGCCGCACCTCGTCCCGCCAGGCGCCGCGCGCCTCGACGCGGAGCGCGGCCTCATCGGGCGCGTCCTTCACGGCGCGGTCAACCTCCGCACGTCCCGGACTTCCTCTTCGTCGGCGAGCCCCACACGCATCAGAGTGCCAGGTGAGACGCCTTCCAGCGAGACCCGCAACGACAGCTCACCAGGCGCGGCCGGAATTCGCGCCTGCGCGCCGTTGTCGTTTCCAGGGCGCGCGGGCGCGACGAGCGCCGCCTTCCAGGGCCACCCATGCCGGGCGTCCCCGAACCCGATGGCGAGCCGCCAGGCGCCCGCGATGGGGGGAAAAGCGCGCGCTGCGCGATCGGAGAGCTGCGCCTCGCGGTGCCCCCGTCGAAACCGGGCGCCGGACGCGGGCGTCACGATCGGGGGCTGGGTCAGCGTGTTGGGCGGCACGTCGACCGTGGCCTCCAGCCACAACCCTCGACCATCCCGGACGAGGCGCGCGTCGCGCAAGCGCGGAGGCCCGGCGGGGGCGCGCGGGGCGCCGGACGGGTCGAGGGAGAGCGCGGGCTGCGCGCACGGCCCCTCTCCCGGGTCAGCGAAGGTCGCGCAGCGATCGCAGTTGCATCCGTCACACACGGGCGCGCTCACGGCGTCGCTCGCGCCGGACCGCTCGCGGAGCCACTGCTCGAGGGTGATCTCGCCCGGCGTCCCCGGCCCGCTCGCCTCCCAGCGAGCGCGAAAGCGCTCCGCGTGCGCGCGGCCGATGTAGCGCAGGTGCCAGGGCTCGTAGCGGTAGCCGGTCCGCGGATCGATCCGCTCCTCGCCGCCCTCGACCGCGCCGCAACCTTCGCCGCGACGGTAGTCGGGGTGAAGCGGATAGGGCAGGACGAAGCCGTGCTCGTGCGCGTGGGTGGCGAGCCAGCGGCCCCCCGGGGAGCACCCGTAGCCCGGGCGAAACTTGTCCCCGCCGTCGGTCCACTCGCGGGTGAAGAGGTCGACGGTGGTCCCGAGCTGGTGCTGGCTGTGCCCCGGGAGCGCGCTGACGGTGGTCGCGTCGCAGAAGCCGCCGCGGCTGGCCCAGCGCTCGAAGGTCGAGCACTGCACGCGGTAGGCGCGAAACGCGCTGGTGGCGATGGGTCGGAGCCCGTCCGCGCGCATCGCGGCCGCCATGGCGCGATAGGCGGCGGCGGCCTGGCGCCGCATGCACTGCTTTCGAGGTGGGGTGCAGCGGTACCAACGGGACGGACGCCCCGTGTCGAGGTCGACGAGATCGTCCGGCGCGTAGTCCGGCGGCAGCGCCCCGGCCGGCGAGCGGTTCACGAGCGTCAGCAGCGCGTCCCCCGCGCTCGCGTCGGGCCGCAAAAGATCCGGGCGGGCGACGAAGTGCCCGTGCCCGTCGCTCCGGTCGAGGCCGCTGCACATCGGAGGCAGCGGCTGCGCGGACGCGACCAGGGCGACGGGGATCGAGACCGCCACGCAGGCCCAACCACAGGCCCAGGCCATGCTCGTTCGCTCGCTCCTCACGGCTCCGGCGCAGGGTCGGGCATCGCCCGGGCGCCCGCAAGTCGAACCGCGCGCCCTCGCGCGCCGGCGGGACGAATGAGCGGTGGTGAACGGTGTCGATTTCGCGGACCCTCGTTCGACCTTCCGCGCGAAAGGGGTGATCGATGGCGACCAAGGCGAAGACGGGCCGGAAGAAGGCGACGGCCCAGAAGAACCGCAGCGACGGCGGCGCGGAGTTCCGGGGCTTCGGCCCCCACACCCTCGGCTTCCTCGCGGAGCTGTCGAACCACAACAACAAGGAGTGGTTCGACGCCCACAAGCAGCGCTACGAGGACGAGGTCCGTGAGCCGGCGCGCGCCTTCATCCGCGCGATGGCGCCGAAGCTGAAGAAGATCAGCGCCGCGCTGGTGGCCGACGATCGCAAGGTCGGGGGCTCGCTCATGCGCGTCTACCGGGACGTGCGCTTCAGCAAGGACAAGACGCCCTACAAGACGAACGTCGGCATCCAGTTCCGCCACGAGCGCGGCAAGGACGTGCACGCTCCGGGCTGCTACGTGCACCTCGGCCTCGACGGCTGCTTCCTCGGCATGGGCATGTGGCACCCCGACGCGCCCAGCCTCGCGGCCATTCGAAAGGTCATCGCCGAGGAGCCCAAGAAGTGGCAGCGGGTGATCGGGGACGCGAAGCTGAACGCGGTGTGGCGCATGGGCGGGGAGTCGCTGAAGCGCCCCCCGCGCGGCTTCGACGCCGAGCACCCGCTGATCGAGGAGCTCAAGCGCAAGGACCACATCCTCGTGTGCGACCTCGAGGTGGACGAGGCCGAGTCGGACCAGCTGGTCGCCCTCTGCGCCGAGCGCTTCACGGCCGGCAAGCGACATATGTTGGCGCTGTGCGACGCGATCGGTGTCCCCTTCTGAGGCCCGTCACCCGGGCTCGCGGAAGAGATCGCGCCAGCCCTCGGGCAGCTCACCGCCCAGGTAGGCGGCCGCCTTGTCTTCGTCCGGGAGCATGTAGCTCACCGTGGCGGAGCAACCCAGCTTCCCGGCCTGCAGCAGCTCGACGTTGACCGTCACGATGGGATCCTTGCGGGAGGCGATGCGGCCGCGCGCCTCGATGGGCTGGCCGATGCGGAGCGGGCGGACGTAGCGCACGCGGAGCGAGGTCGTGAACCCCATGCGGCCGAGGAGCCCGACCAGCGTCCAGCCCGCCAGCTCGTCCGCCACCGTCGCCTGGAGCCCGCCGTGGAAGACGTTCGGCGGCCCCTCCCAGCCTTCGGGCGCGGTGAGGGTCGTGACCACCTCGTCGCCCTCGCGGCGGAACCGCAGCCGCATGCCGCGCTCGTTGTGGGGTCCGCAGCCGAAGCAGCGCTGCTCGGCGCCGAAGGTGAAAGGATCCAGCTCGCTCATGGCCGCGCGTGATGAGGGCCACGACGCGCCGCGTCAAGCCACACGCCCCCGTTCGGGGACGTCAGCGACGCCCCCGATCGAGGCATCCATGTCGTTTTTTTGACCCCTGGATCCCCTGCCGTCAGACCGAATTGAGACACAACGGCGGGTGCGGGCGCATGGCATCTCCGTTGCTTTACTCCGCAGTGGGTCGGAAGGGAGGCAGCAACATGATTCCGATCGAGTGGTTGAACGAGCTGATCGAGACGAGGGACGGGTTCCGCAACCTGTTGAACCAGGAGGGCCTCACGCGGGCCGCCTACCGCCTGGCGCTCGCGAAGTGCATGAGCGGCGAGCGCAGCACGCACGTGCCCACCCGGGGCGAGGTCCGCGCCGCGGCGCGAGAGATCGCGGCCCGCGTGCCCGGCACCTCCGTGCCGGACACCTCGACCCTGGTCCGGGACCTCGAGGCCCTCGGCATCGCGGTCCTCTGACCCTCAGAGGGGGCAGAGCTCCGGCGCCGCGCAGACGCCGGACTCGCAGCGCCCGCTGTAGCAGCCCTGATCGACATCGCAGGCGTCGCCGTTCGGACGCGGCCGCGTGCAGGTGTCGCCGAGCTCGCCCCTCACGCAGACGAGGCCGGACGCGCATTCGCCCTCGAGCGAGCCCGCGCAGTCCTGGCCGTCGGTGGGCAGCGGAGCGCAGGTGCCGTCGAACATGCCCATGAAGGGGTTCGCGTCGCAGTACTGCCCTTCGGGACACATCGAGGGGAAGCCGACATTGCAGGCCTCGCCCGCGCCGACCGCCGCCTTGCACTGGAACTCGGCGCCGCCCGCGCCCGCGCCCACCACCGCGCAGCTCAGTCCGCTGACGCAGAAGGTGCTCACCTGCGGGTCGCAGGACTCGTCGAGGGCCGCCGTCTGCAGCTCCGAGAGCGCGGTGCAGGTGCCGACCGTCTCCTCGTCTCCCCCGACGCAGAGCTCGCCGAGCGGGCAGGCGATGCCCTCGGGGCCGTCGCACGGCCCGCCGGAGCGGCTCGAGCTGGTCTTGCACGTGCCGCCCTCGCACACGAGCCCGGTCACGCACTCGTCGGTGCCGTCGCAGTCGGTGCCGCTCGCCTTGCGCGCCGTGCAGGTGCCCGCCGTCTCGGGGCAGGCCGCGCCGTCGCAGTAGGCGTCGCCCGCGCACTCCTCCGAGAACGAGCAGGCCTCGCCCGCCTCGATCGTGCCGACGAGGATCTCGCGGCACGACTCGGGAGGCGCCTCGTTGAAGAGGTTGCAGCCCGCCACGCGGGACTCGTCCAGGCAGGACCGCGTCGCCGCGCCGTCGTAGGTCACCGTCCCGCGCGCGATCGCCGCGTCCCAGAGCTCGAACGCGCCGTTCTCGGCCGACGCGGTGAAATTGGTGCGGCACGAGGCGCCGCCGAGCGATCCCGCGAAGTCCCCCGCGCAGGTGTCGACCGCGTCGCAGTAGACGGCGGCCGTCTCCGCGGGCGCGGCCTCGATGGCGACACCGCCGGAGTCACAGGCCCAAAGGCCGAGAGCAGAGCACAGCACCGCGAACGCGCGCGTCGAAGTCATGAGAAGCCTCCCCGGAAATCCCAAGAGCCCGGCCAGGTGAACGCCCCGGCTCGGTCGTCCCATTGTATGCTCCGCCAGCTCGTTTCGATCAATGACCGGGGAAACATGATCAAGTTCATCGTCGGTGGGGTCATCGTCGTCCTCTCCTGGGCGCTCGCGATCCTCATCGGGTTTCCGCTCTGGATTCCCACCCTGATCACCTTGCTCGTGGGTCTCGTGATCCTCCTCATCGTGGGGGTCGCGAAGCTCAAGGAGCGCCGCTCGGCGCGCGAGCTCGAGAAGGCGCTCCAGGCCCAGGCCGCGGAGCAGGCGGCCAGCGCGCGCCCCGATCTCCAGCACGAGATCGCGGAGATGCAGGCCGAGTTCCAGAAGGCCGTCTCCGCCCTGAAGACGAGCAAGAAGGGGGGCAAGAAGGCGCTCTACGCCCTCCCCTGGTACGCGATCATCGGCCCGCCCGGCTGCGGCAAGAGCACCGCGCTGCGCAATTCGGGCCTGCAGTTCCCCTACCTGAGCGCCTCGGGCGGCGGCGTGCGCGGCCTCGGTGGCACCCGGAACTGCGACTGGTGGATGACGAGCGAGGCCGTGATCCTCGACACCGCGGGCCGCTGGACGAGCGAGGACGAGGACCACGACGAGTGGCTCGGCTTCCTCGATCTCATCAAGCGCTTCCGGCCACAGAAGCCGCTCAACGGAATGATCGCCGCGGTCAGCATCGGCGACGTCGGCGGCGCCCGCGAGGACGACGTGGCGCAGCTCGCGCGGCGCATCCGCGAGCGCATCGACGAGGTGCAGGCGCAGCTCTCGCTGAGCCTCCCGGTCTACGTGCTCTTCACCAAGTGCGACCTCATCCCGGGCTTCGTCGAGACGTTCGGGGACATGTCGAAGCAGGAGCGCGGGCAGGTCTGGGGCTTCACGCGGGCGCTCACCAAGGCGTCCGACCCGCCGGGCGAGTACTTCTCGAAGGGCTTCGACGAGCTGGCCTCCGTGCTCGAGCACCGCTCCCTCAAGCGCATGGGCGAGGAGCGCAAGATCCCGAACCGCGAGCTCGTCTACGGCTTCCCGCAGCAGCTCGGCGTGATGAAGGCGAACCTGCAGGAGTTCGTGCACCACCTCTTCCTGGAGAACGTCTTCAAGGAGACTCCGCTGCTGCGCGGCGTCTACTTCACGAGCGGGACGCAGGAGGGGCGCCCGATCGATCGCGTGATGAGCGCGATGGCGGAGGCGTTCGGCCAGCCGCAGGTGCAGCTGCCCGCGCCGCAGGTCGAGGCGAAGAGCTACTTCCTGCGCGACATGTTCGCCGAGGTCGTCTTCAAGGACGCCGAGGTCGCCATGCGCAGCCCCGAGGAGCTGAAGCGCCAGCGCACGCGCACCGTGCTCGCGGCGGCCGCCATCTTCCTCTTCGCGCTCGGCATCAGCGGGCTGCCCGCCATCGCGTGGGCGATGAACCGCAGCTACCTGTCCGAGACGCGCGACATGATCGACGACGCGCGGCGCGACATCGCGAGCGACGAGCAGCTCCTGCCCGCGAGCGCGATCGAGCCGCTCCGGGCCCGGGCGATGGAGCTCGAGGAGT
Organism: Sandaracinaceae bacterium; assembly: GCA_040218145.1. Classification (GTDB taxonomy): domain Bacteria; phylum Myxococcota_A; class Polyangia; order Polyangiales; family Sandaracinaceae; genus JAVJQK01. The sequence goes on from JAVJQK010000027.1 coordinate 48,214, forward strand.
ACGAGCACGACGGGCCGCCCCTCTTCATGCAGATGGGCATGTACCAGGGCGACGTCTACGACCCCGTGCGCGAGGTGTACCTGGAGACCCTCCGCTCGCGCGTGGTCGGGCCGCTGCTGCAGGCGGACGCGCAAGCGATGGGCCGCTTCGCGCGGCGCGTCGAGGCGATGGCGGGGCAGGCCAACCCCGACGCCACGGCGCTGCAGGACATGTACAACCGCATGAAGCTGCATCTGCTCCTGACCGTGCCGCGGGGGGAGCACCAGCCGCCGCTGAACGACGAGGGCCGGGAGTTCATCGTCGAGCACCTGGTGCAGCGCTGGGTGGCCGCGACCGAGGTCGAGCGACACGACCCGCAGCGACGGCAGATCGAGCAGAACGTCCAGTACTACGTCGACTCGCTCGCGAGCCGTGAGGACCTGTACTTCCCGCGCAGCGAGCCGGCGGTGGCGGGCGTGCGCGGCGTCTTCAACGCGGTGCCCGGACCGACCATGGCGGTCGAGGGGATCATCGCCGAGGTCGACGACATGAACTGCGACATCACCGTCGCGCAGCTCGTCGGCCGCGTCGGGTCGCTCGGCGCGCGGGGCCGCGTGCGCTGCGCCTTCACCAAGCGCGCGTGGGAAGAGCGCGTGCAGCGCATCATCGAGGAGGACTTCGCGCGCTTCTTCGGCGAGCACTGGGTGCTGGGCACCGAGCCGCCCGAGGACGAGCACCACGCGGAGATGGAGCGCGAGCGCCAGACCGCGGAGCTCAAGAGCTACTTCCTCCAGCGCTACGTCGAGGAGTGGCGCAACTTCATCAACTCGCTCTATGTCGTCAGACCGAGCGACGACCAGGGCCACATGGCGGTCCTGCGCGACTTCACCGACGGGCAGCCGCAGCTCATCACGCGGATGATCCGGCAGATCGACTACAACGTGACGCTCTGGGAGCCCGAAGCGGGCGGCGCCGGAGCGGCCGCGGGTCGGGCCGAGCAAGAGGGCACGCGTAGAGCGAGCCGCGCGATCGCGGGCCGCGTCGGGCTCACCCAGGGCGAGACCGAGCGGCTCCTGGGCGAGGCGCGCGATCAGGCCGCGAACCGACTCGGCCGCGGCGCCGATCTCGTCCCGGGCGCGATGACCGAGTGGGGCGTGCGAGAGCGGTTCGAGGGGCTGATCACCTTCGCGCCCGCCACGCCCAACGACGTGCCGCAGGGGCAGACCGCGCAGGTCACGCCGGCGCGGATCTACGAAGAGCAGCTCGAGTTCTTGCGCGACGCCCTCGGCTTCCGCATGGCCGGCACCAACGTGACCAACTTCGAGGAGCGGCAGCAGCAGGCGCGGGACCGGACCACGGCCCTGCTCGGCGACGTCGAGCGCGACTGGCGCGAGCGGCTCCGCACGCTGCTCATGCCGCCGATCGAGGGCCCGGCCTGGGTGCCGCCCGATCCGCCGGCCGCGCCAGCGCCGACTCCCGCGCCGAGCGCCGCGCCGTCGGGAGCCGGGGCGGCCGCGCCGCAGCCGACGCCCACGCCGACTCCCACGCCCACACCCACTCCCGCCGAGACACCTCAGCCGACCAAGCGGCGGCGGCCGAGCAGCGGCGCCTGGTGGGGGAACTGAGGCTCGATCAAGCCGTCTTCGCGCTCGGCCGCGCCTCGAGGGAGGCGGCGAAGCGACGCACGACCACGCCGGCCGGCTCGATCGCCTCGATGCCGCCCACGCTGCGGCCGGCCTGGAAGTAGTCCTTGTAGCTCATGCCCTGGAGCGAGGCGCGCTTGAGCTGCCAGATGCTCTTCGCCGTGTAGTACATGCGCACGTAGTGCTTCGCCTTGGGGTGGCGGAGCAGGCGCTTGGCGACGAAGCCCGCCTTGGTGCCGACCTTGCGGATGTACGGCGTCTCGATGACGGCGACCGGCACGCCCGAGATCTTCTCCGTCAGGACGATGTCGTCCTCCCGCGCGCGGACGATCGCGGCCTTGTAGTCGGGGTGCGCCTTGCACTCCTCGGTCGCGATGAAGCGCGTGCCGAGCTGGACGCCCGCGTAGCCGAGGTCGAGCGCGCGGCGGAAGTCCCGCTCGTCACCGACGCCGCCCGCGCAGACGAGCGGCACGCCGAGGCCGCCGAGCTCCTCGAAGAGCGCCTCGGGCGACAGCTCACCTGCGTGGCCGCCCGCGCGTCGGTTGACGCAGATGAGCCCGTCGACGCCAGCCTCGAGCGCCTTCTCGGCCCACTTCCGGTTCGTGACGTCGTGATAGACCACGCCGCCGACCGCGTGCACCTTCTCGACCACCCAGCGCGGGTTGCCGAGCGCGGTGATGAAGAATCGCACGCCTTCTTCCAGCGCGACGTCGATCCACTTCCGCATCCGGTCCTCGTAGACCTTCGACGACTTCTCGACGATGGCGTTGAAGCCGATGGGCTTGTCGGTCTTGCGACGGATGACCCGGATCCCCTCGCGCAGGTCGTGTCCATGCACGTAGCTCATGCTGATGGGCTGGATGATGCCGACGCCGCCCGCCTCGCTCACGGCCGCGATGAGCTCGGGGTTGCTGCAGGGGTACATCGCGCCGCAGATGAGCGGGATGTCGATCCCGACGTGCTTCGTGAAGGGGGTCTCCATGAGGGCGGAGCATGGTTCGCCGGGGTGGCGGCCGCCACCCCTCCGCCCGCCACCCCCGCCAATTCGCGCTCGTAAGTATGCGGAATTACATGTGCGAGGTTCGGCGTGAGGCTTGAAGTGGTCTGGCGGCATGTCCGCGCCCGCCGTTCAGGTGGCGAAGGCGCCGGTGGCGATCACCCGGCGCTGCACCCACCGCAAGCTCCTCTGGACTCCCTCCGAGCCATGGATCCAGGAGGGCTTCTTCTACCTGTGGGCGCTGGCGGCGATGCGGCTCGGGGTCCGGATCCACGGGCTTGCGCTCGAGCCGAACCACTACCACGGCGAGGTGACCCCGACCGAGGCGAACCTGCCCGAGTTCACCCAGCGCGCGCACCGGGACACCGCCCTCTTTCTACAGGCCGCGCTCGAGGAGCTCGGCTACGATCCGCCGCCGTGCGTGTGGGACAAGACACCGACCCACTACATGCGGCTGATGGACACCGGCGCCTGCCTGGCGTCGGCCCTGTACCTGCGGATGCAGCCCGTCGCGGATGGGCTCGTCGAGCGGACAGCGGACTACCCCGGGGTGAACACCGAGCTGGCGCTGCGGAAGGGGGGCGTGGTGGTCCTGAAGCGTCCGCCCATCCTGGCGAGCCCGGACATGCCATCGCAGCTGGAGGTGCCGATTCATCCGAACGCCGTCTTGGCGCGCGGCTTTGGCGGAGACTTGCAGAAGGCCGCATACGTGCTGAAGAAGCGCGAAGCCGAGCTCACCGAGCGGCTTCGTGCGGCGCACGCGGCCAGCGGCCGGCGGGTGTTGGGGGCGGAGGTCGTGAAGAAGATTCACCCCTACGCCGAGCCCAGGACCCAGCGCAAGCGCGGCCCGAGGCCGCCCGCGTACAAGGTCGGCGGCGAGCCGATGGAGAGCCTCGACGACCTCGCGGCGAAGCGCGAACAGCTCGCGGCCGAACAAGAGAGGTTCTGGGAGGACTACGAGGGATCCCGCGAGCGATGGCGCGGCGGGGACCGTGACGTGCTGTATCCGGCGGGCACCTACGAGATGCAGGTGGAGCACCGCGCGAACGTCGCGGAGCCGCACGAAGACGCGTGGCTGTGCGCGCCCGGCGACCTCTCGCTCGTCCCGGAGGGTGGGCGGGTGAAGACGACCGTCCATGCCGCAGCGGTCGACGCGATGGTCGACGAACTGATGGAGGACCTCGAGGAGGACTCGCTGGGGCAGGTCACCCAGCCCGGAGACGTGGTGCGCCCCGACGAGCGGAGCGAAGAGGAAGCGGAGGGGACGGAGCTCGAATCCCCGGCTCGGAGCGCGCGCCGCGATCACGCGCGTCGGCAGGTCACGCACCGCACCCGATCGCCGGGCAAGCCGAAGGCGCCGACGTAGCTCGGCGCAGAGGCCGTAGAGGGCCACGCGCGGCTCGGCGACAGCCCGGGCCGCGCGTTCCTGCGACTGCGCTGACCCCTGAAGTGTAGGGATCCGCTCTCGCTGTCCGGCGCGAGGGGCTCCGGGGGTGGGGAGGGCGGCGCCGGGAGGCGAGCGCTTGGCGCTGCGGTGCGATCTGGGAGTTGGGAGGCCGATTTCGCGGAGGCGTGGGGAGCAACCTGGGTTCGATCGGCAGCAACCTCGGTCAGACCGCCATCTCGAAGCGCTTCTCGTAGGCCTCGCCCACGGGCTTGACCTTGTCGCGCTCCGCCGCGCGGAGGAGCCGCAGGATGTGCGGCCCGAGCACGTCCACCTCCGTAGAGACGTACTGCTCCCCCCCGAAGCGCTGGATGTTCTCGGTCTGACGCTGGAGCACGACCGCGTCCTGGCGGAAGATGTGCATCGCGATCGGCTTGAGCAGCGGCACGACGGCCCAGCCCGGGAGCGGGAGGTTGAAGCTGATCACCGGCCATAGATGCGTGACGTAGTCGCTCTCCGGCGTGAGCGCGGCGCTCACCATGAGGTGGGTCTCGCCGAGCCGATACTCGACCTGGACGATCGAGGGCAGCAGGAAGCGGTCCCAGTGCTGGACGAGGCCGCCGCCGGGGGCGAGCAGGCGCCCGACGACGCCCTCGGGACGCGGCTCGCCGCGGTACTCGGCCTCCACGCGGTCGTGCCACCGACGCACGATGACCTCGATGCGGTTCCGCTCACGCTCGTCCGACCGAAAGAGCCCGGCGTGCAGAAACGCGGTGTGGGGGACGTCGAGCGCGTTCTCCGCCGTCGCGTGGAGCGAGGCCTGCGCGACGACGTGCTCGCGCACGGTCGTATAACCCGACTTGCCATCGTACTCGAACCGGAAGGGCTCCCCCGTGGGCTCCGCGAGCGCGTCGGGCCACACCCAGATGAAGCCGCCTTGTTCTCGGCAGCCGAAGCTCGTGGCCGCGCGCGCTTTGGAGGCGGACGCGCCACACAGGGCCGGGACGTGGCGGCAGGTGCCCGCCTGATCGAAGCGCCAGCCGTGATAGCCGCACTGGAGCAGGCCCTGCTCCACCGAGCCCATCGAGAGCGGCACGTTCCGGTGCGGGCAGCGGTCGAGCAAGGCGCCGGGCGAGCCTCCCGCGCCGCGGAAGAGCACGATCGGCATGCCGAGGATCGTCCGACGGATGGGTCGGCGCCCCAGGTCGCCCGCGCGGCAGGCGATGTACCAGGCTCTCGACACGCGGGCCACGCTGCTGCCTCGGGCTCGCGACGGTTCGGGCTGCACCTCTTCCACGGCGTTGGTATGTAGCGCGCGAGCCTCGCGCATGGAAGCGAACACCCTCTACACCGAGCCGGCCTACTACCGGATGCTCTTCCGCGAGCGCACGCACGATCGCGCGTTCTACGAGCGGGTCACGCGCGCCGGGCAGACGGTGCTCGAGCTCGGCGTGGGTGAGGGTCGCATGGCGCTCGCCCTCGCCGAGGCGGATCGCCGGGTGCTCGGCGTCGATCTCTCGGAGGACATGCTCGCCGCGCTCGAGCGACGCAAGAAGGAGCACTCTCCGACCGTCGCCGCCCGCGTGACCGCCATGCGCGGCGACGCGCGCACGCTCCGTCTCCGCCGCTCCTTCGACCGCGTCATCCAGCCCTTCAACGGCCTCGCTCACTTCCACGACCCGGACTCGCTCGCCGAGCTGCTCGCCACGGTGCGCGCCCATCTCTCCCCCGGCGGCGTGTTCGCCTTCGACGTGATGCTCCCCGATCCGAGGCTGCTCGCGGGCGGCGCCTCGAGCGTGCCGCGCGTCGAGCACCCGCGTACGGGCCGCGTCTGCCGGGTCGAGGAGCGCTACGACTACGACGCGCTGCGCCAGGTGCTCACCGTCACCACCACCCTGGTCGACCGCGAGAGCGGCGACGCGCAGACCCTGACGCTCCTGCTCCGGCAGCTCTTCCCGCAGGAGACGCTCCTGCTCCTCGAGCACCACGGCTTCGAGGTCGTGGAGCGCACGGAGGAGCTGGGCGACTCCCTCGGCTACGTCTGCCGGCGACGCGACTGAACTTCGAGGTCGGTTCGGGTAGAGTCGAGTCGTGCGGGGGAGAACGACATGAACGAAGAGATCGTGTGGACGCTCGACGGCAACATTCGGGAGGGCAAGCAGGACGACCTGCGCGCGCTTCTGAGCCTCGCCTCCGAGAGCGTAGAGAGCGAGGAGGCGGGCACCCTCGGGTGGGAGATGTTCGTCAGCGAAGACGGAACGAAGCTGCACGCCCTCGAGCGCTACGCGGACTCGAAGGCCGCGCTCGCTCACCTCGGCGGCTTCGCCAAGATCGCCAAGGACTTCATGGCGATGGTCGAGGTCACCGGCTTCGCGGTCTACGGCGCCGCGTCGGAGGAGCTGCGCGCCGCCATCGCGGACTGGCAGCCCCGCTACCACGCGCCCTTCGGCGGCTTCCGCCGCTGATCACTGGCCGGCCGCAGCCACCCCGGACTGTCGCCAGGCCAGCAAGATCCCCTGCTCGATGGCGCGGAGCATGGAGGCGCGCCCGCTGCCCGTGCACGCGACCCAGGGGATGTCGTTCTCGCTGCAGCGCTTGCGGATGTGCTTGCCGAGCATGGTGCGCACGTACCGCATCAGGATCACCACGCGCGCGCGCGCCAGCTCACCTTCCATGTTCTTGAGCTGATCGCCCCAGCTCGACGCCCAGCCGGTGCGCTCGAAGATGAGGGTCACGTTGGGCCACTGCTCCTTGATCGCCGCCGCGATGGCTTCGTCCTGCGCCTGCTGGGTCTCGTTCCCGCCCACCACGAGGACGAGCCCGTAGAACTCCTCCGGGTCGACGGTCGGCGGCACGACCAGGCCCGACTGACTGCGCCGCTCGAAGACCTCCTTGTACTGCCGATAGCGCGGCTCGAGAGACGCGACGGCCTCGTCGCCGCCGAGCGCCCGGATGTCGTCGAGCAGCGCCTCCGCCTTGCCCAGCGCCCACTCGTCGTCGACGTCGAGCGTGGCGTGAAAGGCGCGGCTCAGCTCCGTGGCTGCGTTCGCGAACTGCCCCTTCGACTCGTACAAGGTGGCCTGCACGATGCGGGCGTCGAGCGCGTCGGTCGCGGTGCGCCACGGGCCCCGCTCGTCGGCGAGCAGCTCGATCATCTCGTCGATGAACGGCGCCTCGTCCGCCAGCTCCACCAGCACGTCCAGCGCCTCGGTCGCGCGCTCCTTGCTCGACGCGGCGTCGTCTCCGCTCGCCGCCTCCCGCATGGCGTGGCTCTCCTGGAGCACCGTCCACGCCGCGTCCCAGCGCCGCCGCTTGGTGAGCGTGCCGCGGTTCGCCGTCGCGAGCAGCTCGTCCAGCGCGTCCGGCACGTGGCGAACCAGCCGCGTCTCCGCCAGCACCGGCAGCGCCCGCGTCCCGAGCGCGCGGTAGAAGCCGTCCGCGATCTCCACGCCGACGTCCGGGTCCGTGAGCTCGAGCGCCATCAGCGCGCGCCGCAACATGTACTGCGGCGCCTTCGCCTTCGACTCGACCGCCTGCACGAGCAGGTCCTGCGCGTACGGGACCCGGGCGAGGTCCGCCGTCTCCGCCAACGCCGTCGCGAGCGCCAGACGCGCGCTGTCGAGCGGGCCGAAGCGCCCGTATCGGTCGGGGTCGGCGCTCATGCCCGCGACCGCGCGCTCGAGGTAGCTGATCGACTCGTCGCCCTCCCCCTTCGCGAAGAGCGCCATGCCGATGCAGAAGTCTCCATGGTTGCGCCCGCCCGCGGCCACCCGGCTCGATCGCTGGAACAGGGTCCAGCCCCGCTCGAACTGCGCGGCGAAGTCTCCGAGCATCTGCTCGTCGGGGGGCAGCCGGACGTCCGCGAGGCTGCGCAGCCCGCACTCGATGAGGCCGAGGTCGGCCAGGATGTCGGAGCGCACGCCCGGGTCGCTCACGTCGAGCTGCGGCTCGAGCAGCTTGCGCGCCCCCTCGAAGTCGCCGCGGAGCCGAGCGCAGTGGGCGCGGCGACGCTGCAGCAGCACCTCGAAGTCGTCGGGCAGGTCGGGGTCCTCTCGAAGCGTGGGCAGCGCCGCGAGCAGCACGTCGAGGAGCTTGCGCGCGTCCGCCTCGCGGCGCTCCCGGATGAGCCCGGACGCCGCCTCGAGCACCGAGCGCGCGAGGTCCACGCCCGCGCGCGCGACCACGTTCGGCGAGAGGAAGCGCGCCGCCTCGGCGAAGCGCCCCTTGCGGCGAAACGCGTCGAAGACCACCGAGACGATCTCCTCGGCGTACCCGGTGCCCGGCCGCGACAGCTCCCGGAGCAGCTCCGGCCGCTGCCCGAGCAGCTCCACCACCGCGTCGAGGTTGCCGCGCCGCCGGTAGCCGAGGATGGCGCCGCACGCGTACCACCCGCGCCGCGGCTCGCTCGCCTCCGGGAAGTCCAGGGCCAGCTCACGCCCGAGCAAGACGGTCATGAAGCCGCGGTGGAAGTAGCTCTGGTGCCGCTCGAGATTGAGCTGGATCACCTCCTCGACGAGGTCGTCGACCTTCTCCGGCTGCAAGGCGCCGTGCACTTCTGCGACCGCCGCGACCACGGTGCGCATCAGCACCTGGTCGAGCGTCGTGAAGGTGGGCGGCGTCTCCTCCTGCGGCGACGTGCGGTCCCGCTGCGGCTCGGTCGGCTCGTCCGCGAGCTCGCTCGCGAGCTGCCCGGCGAAGGTGTCGGTCGGCGCCTGGGTGCGCTTCTTCGGCTCGAGGGCCTCGTCGACCAGCGACTCCTGCCGCGCGAGGTCGAACTCGCGGAAGACGTCGAACGCGGACTGGCACGAGATGACGTCGAGGAAGAGCTTCACGTGGCTCTTCGGGAACGTCGCGACCATGCGCCGGATCGCCGCCACCATGCGGCTCCGCGCCGGCGCCTCGAGCTCCTCGATGTTCTCGATGAGCCCGCGCTGGTTGGGGATCTTCAGGAAGTCGAGGAAGCTGACGACGAGCCGCTCGCGACGCGCGAGGTGGTAGTGCGTGAGCAGGGCGGCGGCGAGCTGCGCGTTGGGGAGGCGCCGCATTCGCGCGAAGCGATCGGCGCGCTTCTCCACCGACCAGCGATCCACCGTCTGGCGCCGCACCCGGTCGTGCTGCGCGAGCGCCGCGGTCGCCATCTTGCCGATCTTGGGGTGCTCCCACGCCGCCTCGGCCACCGCGCGCCGCGTCGCGGGGTCGAGCTCTTTCCAGACGCCAAGCCACGTCCGGCCCTTCGGTGCCCCACCCATGCCCGCCTTATACCAGCGCAGGGCGCCTCGCGTCGGGAACACGTGCGAGACGGCGCGAGCCGGGGTATGAAGGCGCCGTGGTCAACTGGTTTATCCAGCACGCCATGGAGGCGTTCTACCCCAGAACGGAGACGCTTCCGGGCATCGCGGACACCGACGTCGCCGGCTTCCTGAAGCGCTACCGGAGCGACGCGACGCGGCTCATGTGGCTCGGCCTCGTCGTGGGCACGCTGCTCTTCGTGTGGACGCCGATCCTCACGGTCTACTGGCCGCTGCCCTCGTTCTTGCTTCCGAAGAAGGTGCTGGACCGACACGCGCACCGCGTCACCTCCTCGCGCCTCTATCTGCTGAGGCAGGCGGTCTTCCTGGTGAAGCTCGCGGCGGGGCTCTGCTGGGGCAGCCACCCGACGGTGCGCGCCAAGTTCGGCATGGCGCCCTACGACGCCGACCCCGGGACGTGGAGGACGAGCGCATGAGTCACACGGCGTTCCGGGACCGGGGCGAGGACTTCGCGCTCGAGGCGGACTACGTGGTCGTCGGCAGCGGCGCAGGGGGCGCGGCCGCCGCCGTGCAGCTCGCGCGCGGCGGGGCCGAGGTGGCCATCGTGGAGGCGGGCGCGTGGCGCGACCCCGCCGACTACCCCGTGACCGCCTACGGCGCGATGCGCGACCTGCTCGACGACTGGGGCTCGCAGATCGCGCGCGGCCGGGCGCTCTGGCCCGTGGTGCAGGCGCGCTGCGTGGGGGGCACGACGGTGGTCAACAGCGCCATCTGCGTGCGCACGCCGGGCGACATCTTCGAGCAGTGGAAGCGCGAGCGCGGCCTGCCCGAGCGCGCGCTCTCCGAGCGCGTCTGGGCGCACCAGGACACGGTCGAGCGCGAGCTCTGCGTCGAGGAGGTCCCCCCGGCCGCGCGCGGGCGCAGCAACGAGCTGGCGATGCTCGGCGCCAAGCGCGAGGGCTACGAGAGCCACTGGATCAAGCGCTACGTCGAGGGCTGCGAAGGCACCGGGCAGTGCCTCCAGGGCTGCAAGAAGCTCCGCAAGCAGAGCACCAACCTCAACTACGTGCCCGAGGTGCTCGAGCGCGGTGGACACGTGGTCAGCGCCGCGCCCGTGGAGCGCGTGCGGTTCGAGGGGCGGCGCGCGGTCGCGGTCGAGGGACGCTTCTCGCACCCGCGCGAGCGACGACCGGGCGGGCGCTTCACCGTCCGCGCGCGCAAGGCGGTGGTCATCGCCGCGAGCGCCACCCACAGCCCGGTGCTCCTCATGCGCTCCGGCGTGAAGAGCCGCGCGCTCGGCCAGGAGTTCCGCGCGCATCCGGGCACCGGGGTCTTCGGCGTCTACGACGAGCCGGTCGACATGAACATCGGCGCGACGCAGGGCTGGGCCTCCACCGCGTTTCGCGAGGAGCCCGGGCTGAAGCTCGAGACGCTGAGCATCCCGATGGAGATGGTCGCGAGCCGGCTCTCGGGCGGCGGCGTCGCGCTGATGGAGCGCCTGCGCGACTACCGACACATCTGCATGTGGGTCCAGGCGTGCCGGGCCGAGTCCAAGGGGACCGTCAAGAGAGGCTTCGGAGGTCGCCCGTCCATCAAGTACGGGCTCGACCGCGCGGACATGCTGCGGTTCCGCGAGGGCATGTACCTCGTCGCCAAGACGCACGTCGCGGCGGGCGCCAAGAAGCTGATCCCCGGGATCCACGGCATGCCCTACGAGCTGAGCCCCAACCAGGTCGATCTCCTCAAGGAGGCGCCGCTCGATCCCCGCGCCTACATCGCCATCCTCAGCCACCTCTTCGGCGGCTGCGTGATGGGCACCGACCCGGCCACGTCGGTCGTCGACGGCAGCGGGCGCGTGCACGGCTACGAGGGGCTCATCGTGGCCGACGCGTCGGTGATCCCGACCAACCTCGGGGTGAACCCGCAGCACACGATCATGGGCTTGGCGATGACCTTCGCCGACGATCTCCTCGCGGCCTGAGGGCTCGCCTCAACGGAAGGCGCCCTGCGCGCCCGACCCCTTCGAGATCGGGGCGAGCAAGGTCACCGCCGCCTCCGCCTGCAGCTCGGTGGGGGGCGCGCGCCACCCGAGCGCGACCGCGTCGCCCTCCCCGCGCAGCACGGCCCGGCCCACGCGCCCGAGGTGATGGGCGAAGGACGGGTCGAGGACGCCCTCCGGGAGCTCGCCGTCGAGGGTTCCGTCCGCCGCGATCTCCACCTGGAACCGGGGCACCTCGTGGCGCGTCTCCACGATCGCAAAAGTCGCTGCGGCCCCGTCCACGCGGCGCACGCGGAGGCTCACCTCGGCCTGCCCGCGTCGCACCCGCACCCGCGGGCCCCGCGCGTCCCGGGGCTCCCAGCGGGCGCCGTCGAGGCGCGCGAGGTCGCGGAGGTGGTCGGCCCCGTGCCGGGCGAGCGTGGCCACGAGGCGCATCGCGCGCTCGAGCACGTCGACCCGCCGCTCTGTCCCGTCCCAGCGCAGGCGCACGCGCGCCCCATCGCCTTCGAGATCCACCCCGTGCGGCATGCCGTCGAGGAGGGCGCGCGCCTGCGGCGAGAGGGCCACGCCGAGCGCGTCGGGATCGACGCTCTCGAGGTGCGCGGGCCGCTCGGGAAGCGACTGCTCCCCGTCCTCGTGGGGATGCCGCCCGCGCGGATGGGCTTCGAACGTCGGCCCCGCCCCGAGGAGGTAGCGCGCGCGCGCCTCCGTGTAGGAGCCCAGCCCCGGGCCCGGCGCGGTCGCGGGCACGATCGCGGGCACGGTCGCGCGCGCGGACACCTCGACGTCCTCGAGCGTCGCCACCAGGTGCAGGCGGCGCGGCGCCAGGGCGCCGCTCGCGTCCACGTCGAGCCGCCCTCCGAGGCGCTCCGCGGCCTCGCGCCAGCGCGCCTCGATCTCGTCCTGCCAGGTCGTCGCCTTCGCCTTCTGACTCAGCCCCGCGAGCGCGGTCCCGCCGAGGAGCGCGCCGACGGCGAGCGAGATGACGATCCACTCCAGTCCCACGACGGAGGTCTGGCGCCTTCGGGCCCGAAGGGCAACGGCCGGGGCGCGCGCGCGGCGCCCTGCTACAGTCGCGGCGCATGCGCTCGCTCGGCTACGTCGGCCGCTTCCTGGCGATCTTCGCCGTCGGCGCCTTCGCGCTCCTGCGCTACGGCGTCGGTCGGCTCGGTACGCTCCTGGAGCGGAACCGAGAGCGACGGTGCACCGCCGTCTCACACCTGCAGGGGCGGATCCTCCGAGGCGCGCTGAGCACGCTCGGCGCGACCTTCATCAAGCTGGGTCAGGTCATGAGCACGCGGCCGGATCTCTTCGAGCCGGGGCTGATCGAAGAGCTGTCGCAGCTCCAGGACCGCCTGCCCGCGTTCGGCCGGGCGCGCGCGCAGATCGAGGCGGGGCTGGAGCGCCCCATCGACCAGGACTTCGCGGAGCTGGACGACGCGCCGGTCGCCGCGGCGAGCGTGGCGCAGGTGCACCGGGGTCGGCTGAAGGACGGAACCGAGGTCGCGGTGAAGGTCCTCCGGCCCGACGTGCGCGAGAAGAGCGAGCGCGACGGCCGCATCCTGCTCGCCCTCGCGCGCCTCGCGATGAAGCTGCACCCGCACGCGCGGCACGCGAACCTCGCCGGGCACCTCGAGCACTTCGTCGACGGCGTGCTCGCCCAGACGGACCTGCGCATCGAGGCGAAGAACTATCGACGCTTCCGCGAGAACTTCGAGCGCGTCGACCACATCACGTTCCCCGAGGTCTACGACGACCTGAGCGGCGAGACGGTGATGACGATGGACTTCGTGCGCGGCAAGAAGGTCGACGCGCTCGAAGCGGGGGAGCACCCCGAGACGGCCGCGCGCCTACGCCGCGCTTTCCTCAAGATGCTCTTCGAGGACGGCTTCCTGCACGCTGACTTGCACCCCGGAAACCTGCTCGTCCAGGCGGACGGCCGGGTCGCCATCTTCGACGTGGGCCTGAGCAAGCAGCTCGACGACGCGCTGCTCGAGCAATACATCGACTTCAACAAGTGCCTCGTGATGGGCACCGGGCCCGACTTCGTCAAGCACCTGCGGACCTACCACTCGTACGCCGAGGACAGCGTCGACTGGGAGAACCTCGAGGACGACGTCAACGGCTTCCTCGCGCAGTTCCGCGGCAAGCCGGCGAGCGAGATCGAGTTCGGGGCGCTCATCGAGCGCGTCTTCGCGGTGGGCCGCCAGCACGGCATCCGGCCCGTGCCGGACATGACGCTCATCATGGTGGGCCTCGTCACCGCCGAGGGCATCGGAAAGCAGCTCGACCCGCACAGCGACTCCTTCGGCGAGGTCGCGAGCTACCTCATGCCCATCCTGATCCAGCGCAACATGCTCCCCGCCGGCATGCCGCCCGCGTAGGTCCGCGGCGCGTTTCTTTGCGTCTCGCCACCGGTGCGTGAAATTCCCCATGGGGAATGACGAGCGGCAGAGCATGAGTTGGACCGGAGTGCGCGCCTGGGCGGTGATGGGGCTGCTGCTCGCGAGCTGCGGCCACCCGGAGCCGCGCGCGGCGCGAGAGGACCCGCCGCCGGCGGCCGAACGCGCGTCTCCGAGCGAGCGGCCGGAGCCCGAGGCGGGCGGCGAATCGGAGCCCGATCCGCCGCCCGATCCCCGGGCGCTCGCCGCGGGTCGCCCCCTCGCCGCGGTGGGCCCGGAGGGCTTCCTCTCGACCTGGCGTGTCGGCGAGGAGGTGGTCGCCTTCCCCTCGTGGCGCATGGAGCTCGAGGAGGCCGCGCCGCGCGGGGCCGCCTCGATCACGCTGTCGGCGACGCTCCTCGTGCCGCGCGCCACGCACGCGTGGCTGATGCTCGGCATGCGGGGCGGGGTGGAGGTGACACTCGACGGGGAGGCGCTCGGCGCGGGCGTGAGCGAGGAGCGCTTCCACCGCGACTGGGTCCTGGTCCGACTCCCGCTCGCGGAGGGAGAGCGCGCGCTGAGCGTCCGCTTCGACCGCCCCGAGCGCGGCGCGTGGCGGGGCGCGGTCCGGTGGCTGAGCGCGCGCACCCGTCCGGGCCCCGGCCACGTCGCGATCACCTTCGGCGAGCTCGACGACGCCCGCCAGGACGCGCTGCGCGCCGCGTCGGTCGCCATCGACGAGCGCCGCGTCCTCGGCGACGACGGCCCCGAGGTCCGGGTGCGCCTCCACCGACCGGGCGGGGGCCTCGAGGGCGCGGTGCCGATCTCGATCGAGGGTCCGGCGGACGCGTCGAGCCAGTCGGCGCTCGACGCCCCGCTCGAGCGCGCGTGGCCGATCCCCGACCGGGGCCTGCTCGGCGTGACGGTGGAGGTCGGCGCGCGCAGCCAGCGGGTCGGGCGCCAGCACCTGATCAGTGACCGGCGCGCGCTCTCCGCCGCGGCGGAGCTGCGCGACGCGCTCGCAGACGCCCCCGAGGGGGCGCGCGCGCCGATCGCCTGGCGCGTCGACGAGCTGACGCGGCTCGTGGCCTCGCACGACGGCGATCAGGCGTGGCGCAACGTGCTCCAGGCCGACGCGCGGCGCATCACGCGGAGCCTCGCCCGAGACCGCGATCCGTTCGCGCGCGTCCGCGGCTACGAGCGCATGGCGTTCTTCTCGCGGCTCGACGGCACCGCGCAGGAGTACGAGCTGTTCGTGCCGCCCGCCTATCGGGACGGCCGCGCCTGGCCCGTGCTGATCACCTTGCACGGCTACAAGGGCAACGCGGGCGACTACTTCCGGAACACCTTCGGGCTCGCGCGCGACTACGAGGGCGGCGAGACGCTGCTCGGCCACGGACGCACCGGTGAGGCCCCGCGGCAGGGCCCGATGATCGTGATCGCGCCGACCGGGCGCGGCCAGGCCTACTACCGCCACGCCGGGGAGGTCGACGTGCTCGAGGCGCTCGCGGACGTCCAGGCCCGGTTCCGCACCGACCCGCGGCGCATCTACATCACCGGCGGCTCGATGGGTGGGACCGGCGCCGCGTACCTCCCCTACCGTCACCCCGATCTCTTCGCCGCCTCCGCCGCGCTGGCCGGCTACCACGACCAGCGCGTCCGCGAGGACACCGATCACGACGCGCTGAGCGAGGTGGAGCGCTTCCTGGTCGCCCACCGCAGCGACGTCGACTGGGCGGAGAACGCCCTGCACATGCCGACCCTGCTCGTGCGCGGCACGCGCGACCGGCCGCTCGAGTGGACGCGCGTGCTCGCTCGCCGCCTCGAGGCGCTCGGCTACCCGTACGAGCACCGGGAGCCGGAGCTGGGCCACAACGTCTGGACGGAGACCTACGCCGAGGGCGCGATCTTCGGCTACCTCGGCCGGCACCGTCGGCCCGAGGCGCCCTCGCACGTGCGGCTGCGGACCGCCCGCGAGCGCACCGCCGAGTCGTACTGGGTCCGCGTCGAGGAGCGGGCCGCGCCGGACGCGTTCGCGGACATCGACGCGCGCCTCGAGGGCGGCGTGATCGAGGCGACGATCGAGGGCGCGCGCGCGGTCACGTTCTCGCCCCCGGACCACGAGGGCCCGCTCACGGTGCACGTCGGCGACCAACACCTGCGCGGACCCGCCCCGCTGACCCTCGAGCGGGGTGAAGAGGGCTGGCGCGTCTCCAGCCAGACCTGGCCGCGCCCCGGCGTCAAGCGCCCCGGCGTCAGCGGGCCGATCCGCGACGTCTACCACGAGCCTCTCGTCTTCGTGGTGGGCACCCAGGACGCCGACCACACGCTCATCAACCGGCTCGTCGCGCAGCACTGGGCGCGCCCCAAGGGCTGGATCGTGGACTACCCCATCGTCGACGACGTGGACGTGACCGAGGCGATGATCCGCGACCACACGCTCGTCCTGATCGGCCCCCCCGCGAGCAACGCGGTGCACGCGCGCGTCGCCGCGCAGCTCCCCATCCACGTCGGCGCCGACGGGGTCCGCGTCGGCCAGGCGCTGCACGCGGGCGAGCAGGTCGGCGCGGTCTTCGTGGCGCCCAACCCGCTGGCCCCGGACCGCGCGGTGCTCGTCATCGCCGGGCCTCGACCGCTCGGCACCTGGCGCAGCCTCGCGCTGCCCGACATCCTCCCCGACTACGTCGTCTACGACGAAGGCGTGGCGCCGGCGCGCGGGCGCTGGGCCTGCGGCGGCACCGGCTGCGCTTACCTGGAGCACGGCTTCTTCGACATGCGCTGGCTCCTCGAAGAGCCGCCGGCGTCCGTGAGGTAGACTTCCGCTCGACGGTCGCTCGGTGGAGCTCGCCTTCAGGGGCGCCTGCACCCGGAGCGCGGCGCGAAGCTGCGGCGATCAGCTCGGGTCGCGGTACCACTGCGCGAGCTGGGCCGACGTGAGACCACGTTGCCCGCCCGTGATGGGCTCGAGCGTCGTCTGCGCCACGCGCTCGCCGCTCTCTGGGTCGAGGATCACCAGCGTCGCGATGCGGTCGATGCCGAAGCGCTCGATCCACGGGCGGTGACGATCGAAGCGGCCCACCTCGACGTAGACGACCACGTAGCGCTCCTCGATCACGCTGCGCGCCGGGTGTCGCTTGCTCAGGCGGACGACCTCGCGGCAGTCCTCACACCAGTCGGCGACGAAGTCGAGCAGCACGAGGCGGTCGGAGGCCCGGGCCTGCGCTCGCGCTTCTTCGATGCGGGCGTCGAGCTCGGCCTCGGTCCTGGGCAGCCACGGGTCGGCGTCGAGGCCCGAGGGCGCGCGCGCCTCGCCGCATCCCATCAGCGCGGCGAGCGCCAGTGTCAGCCCCAGCGCGCTCCTCATCGGTGTGGCTCTCACGAGTGAAGCTCCGTTCGATCTTCGAAAGGCGTGACGCAGGGCGGGCCGTCCGCGAAGAGGTGATGGGCCACCCGGCCCGGGCGAAGCGCGAGCAGCGTCGCGCTCCGCGTCCCGTACACGGGCAAGTGTACACAGAGCGCCTGGAGACGCCGCAGGGTCGCGTGATCGAAGACGGCGCCCGTCGGTGGCGCGGGCACCGCCGAGAGCGGCGGCTCCTCGTGATCGCCGAGCATGCGCGCGAGCCCCTCGGCGAGGACCGGCCAGGGCGCGGTGACGAAGGGCTCGGTCAGGGCGAGCGCGCGCTGGGTCTTCGGGAACTCCAGCGAGCCGATGCGATCGTTCGGCAGCACCCACACCCCGTCGCCCAGCGTCTCGACGGCGACGGGGGCGCGATCGCGCCGGGCGTAGCCGACCCGGAGCGTCGTGGCGTCACCCCAGAAGAGGTTGAAGCTGTTGGTGAGCCGGGCGTCGAGGCCCTCCACGAAGGCGTCGACCGCGTCGAGCGGGCCGGCCTCGAGCGCGCGCCGCACGACCAGCCCACGCGAGGCGAGGCGGTCGTCCGCGCCCTCGTACTGGCGCTGATTGGTCAGCGCGACGAAGACGCCGTGCGCGTTCGCCCCGAGCCAGGTGCCGCCGCTCGGCACGTCGAGCCCCGCCACCACCCGAGGCGCTTCGTGCAGGACCTCGGGCGGTCGGGCGGGGCGGGCGTGGAACTCGTCACGGTTCGCGGCGAGCACGAGCCCGTACTCGGGGTGCAGGCCTTTGATCGCGACGATGGTGCACACGCCCGAGGTCTGGGACGACGAGCGCGGAGCGTCAATCGCGCGGAGCCGTCAGCCGGGCGGAGGCGCCCCACACATCCCGCTCGGATCCGGGCGGCCGAAGGTGTCCCAGCCCGCGGCGTTGGCGTCGCAGGGGCTCGTGTAGAGGGCGCCGTCGCAGCCGCACGTCTCGTCGATCACGGGGGGGCACACGTCGGGCCGAGGGCGACAGACCCCCATCTCCCCTGGGACCCCGCACGGCGATGTGTCCGGATAGTCGCACCACTCGCCCTCGCCGCACGGAAGCCCGGCCGTCAGCGAACAGGCCCGGGCGGTGCCGCCGCAGCCGCTCCGCGCCGCGCCGCACTCGGCCATCGAGGCGTACACCGCGTCGCAGTCCGGCCCCTCACAGGTGCAGCCGCCGATGTTGACGCACGCCTCACCGTCCCAGACCACGCCGAGGTCGGCGAAGCAGGGCCCGACACCGCGCGCGAGCATGGGAGCGCACGGCCCCTCGTCGCACACCCCGTCGTAGGCCACCGACGTCCCGGACTGGTTCGCGTCGCTCGCGCAGCCGTAGGTCGTTCCGTCGCAGCCGCAGACGGGCGGCGCGTCGAAGGAGCACGGGAGCTCGCCCGGCCGGGGGCGGCACTCGCCGAAGCCCATGCCCCCGCTCCACGCCACGCACGCGCCGTCCTCGAGGTGACAGTACTCTTCCGCCGCGCAGTCCCGGCTCGTCTCACAGGACGCGCCGGTCGTGCAGTGCGCGTAGGCGGCCGCGCAGGCCATCTCGTCGTCGTACAGGTCGGCGCAGTCGGCTCCGATGCACTCGCAGCCCCCGATGGTCGCGCAGCTCGCGCCGTCCCACGCCACGCCGAGGATGGCCGCGCAAGCGCCCTCGCCTCGCGCGTCCTGGGGTGCACAGCTTCGACACGCGGCGTGATCACGCTCGCAGCGCTCGACCTCACCGGCGCCATAGACGCCGCAGTCCGCGCCGACGCAGCTGCACCCCGAGAGCTCGCGACACCGGGCGCCGTCCCACGCCACCCCGACGAGCGCGTCGCAGGCCCCCTCACCGCGCGCGTCCTGGGGCGCGCACTCCGAGGTGCTGCACTGTCCGGAGTGCAACAGCGCCGCGCCCGCCGCGGCGGCCTCACACGCGTTGCCGTACGTCACGCCGTCACAGCCGCAGACGGGCGCGAGGCCGAGGTCGCACGTCTCGGGGCGCGGAACGCACACGCCGTCGCCGCTGCAGGCGCCTTCGGTGAGCTGGCAGTAGTCGCCCGCGCCGCAGTCCGCGTTCGTGGTGCACGGGTCTTCGCACGCGATGGTGGTGCAGGCCGTGCCCGGCGGGGCGCAGATGCCACAGCTGGCGTTACAGCACTCGAGCCCGGCGCCGCACACGACCCGGCCGCAGGCCGTGGCGCCCGAGTCGCGCCCGACGCCCCCGTCGTCGTCGCCGACGTGGACCTGGCCGCCGCAGGCCGCCATCAGCGCGGAGCACGCGAAGGCCATCGCGAGCGAGACGTGGGTTCGAGACCCGGTTCGGTTCTTTTTCAGTCGAAGCATGGCGGAAAGCTCTCTCGGTCCTCCAAGGATGCGCATCGTCGGAGTGGCCGGCGCTCGCCGATTCCGTCAGCCTAATTTCGAATCGGGCGCACCTCGCGCGGCGGCAGGCCGCGGCAGCCGTCCACCTCCATGCGCGAGAGTGGGTCCAGCCCGGCCCCCGTGAAGCGACGCAGCGTCCCCTCGTGCGCGTCCGGGATGAGCAGCATCTCCGCCACAGGGTCCCAGGCCCCGTCCCCGATCACGAAGGCGGAGCCCGCCTCGAGCAGCGTCTCCGCGTGTCCCGTCGCGAGGTCGATGACGCCGACCCGATCGTGGATCCCCCGGCTCAGGTCACCCATGGCGGTCACCACCGCGCGGTCGGCGCCGACCGGGATCCCCCAGGTGTTGTAGGCGGGGAGCGCGGGGTGGGCGGCCGCGCGCCAGGTGTGTCGCACCCGGATCACGCCGCCCTCTTCGGCCAGGAGCGCGAGGCCCGCGCGCTCTCGCCGCGCGTCCTCGTCGACGAACGCCGGCCCTCCGCACGTCACCAGCACGGTCGCGTCGCCGGAGTCGACCTCGTCGCAGCCCGCGAGCCCGTCGAGGGGGATCACCTCGAGCGCGCCGCTCTCCGGGTCGAGGAGCGCGACCGCGCCGGGCCCGGTCACCATGAAGTCGGTGGTCGAGCGCGCGAGCCCGATCACCACGCGCTCGCCGAGCCACGCCATCCGGCTCGGCCGCGCGTGCAGCCGCTCGCCATCCTGGGTGAGCGCGGCCGAGGACAGCGCGATCCGGGAGACCACCCTCCCCTCGCGCCAGTCGACGATGAGGAGGTCGTCGCCGCGCTCCCGCTCACCCGCGTCCGGGTCGGGGTTGGGCTCGTGACGGCTGACGAGGACGCGCCCGCCGCCGAGCGGCAAGACATCGTGCGGATTCGCGCGAAAGGAAGAGCCGACGTCGACCTGCGACACCACCGCGCCCGCGCAGTGATCGAGGAAGCTGATCACGTCGGTCCCGAAGCGGTCGATCACCGCGACGACGCAGGGATCGACGGCCACGCTGGCCACCGCGACGTCGCCGCTCAAGCTCGCGACGATGCCTGGAGGAGCGCTGCCGGAGTCGATCCACGCCTCGGTGAGCGGCGCGCCCCGCTCGTCGAGGAGCGCGACCGAGGTCGACGCGTAGTCGCTGGACACGAGCGCGAACGCCGCCCCGGGCTCGGCCGTGAGCGCGGCTCCGGGGCACACCCCCTCGGGCGTCGCGCAGCCCACCCAGAGGGCGAGCCCCAGCAGCGCGCCCCTCACGGCGCCTCCGCGAGCCACCGCGCCGCCACCCCGTCGATGTCGGGCCCGTCGCTGACGGGATCCCGCGGGAAGGCGGCGCCCGTGTCGGGGTTGTCGTGCGCGGCGGCCGAGCTCAAGCGCACGTAGCGGGCGTGCGGCAGACCCACGTCGGCCAGGTCGAAGCCGTCCCCGCCGGCCTCGGTCGGGTCGAACAGGTCGAGCTCCGGGCGCTCCTCGGCGTGAAACGACACCGGGGTCACCCCCGCGAAGCCGCGCCAGTGCGGCGCGCGCGGCGAGTAGACGGTCTCGTCTTCGGCCAGGTAGTCGTGCGGGAACGCCACCCACGTCTCCCCGTCCTGGGAGACCTCGACCACCACCGGGTCCATGAAGGTGACTCCGTCGCCGTAGTCGAACGCGTTCTCGAAGACGACGAGGTCGACGCCGGGCCCGTCCACGAGGAGGCGCCCCGACCAGCCGAGCACGAGGTGGCCGCCGACCGAGATCGAGTAGACGTCGAGGCTCTGCGCCATCTGCCCGCCGCCGCGCACCCCGTTCGTCGCGCGGGTCGGGTCGCCGAAGCCCGCCCCCGTCTCGTCGGTCGCCTCGACGATCTCGTCCGCCGTCGCCGGAGCAGACTCGACCATGCAACTCTCGCTGCACCCGTCGCCCGTCTCGACGTTCCCGTCGTCGCAGGCCTCACCCGCCTGCGTCCGTCCATCTCCGCAGCGCGGCGTGGTCGCGTCGCCCGCGCTCCCGTCGCCCATGGCCACGGCGGCGTCGGCGGGCGTCGAGCCCCCACCGTCGCAGCCACCCAAGCTCGTGAGCAACAGCGCCCACGCGATCGTCGTTCTCATCTGGTCCGTGTCCCGGACCCCGTCGATCGCGCACGACCGGCCGGGGCCCTTCCGCGAGGCCCGCGTGACCACCGGCGAGCGGACCATTCCGGCCGCCGGCGCCTCGAGCAGGTCTTCGGACTCGCGGACGCGCGACCTCGGTCGCTCCTACCGGCCGTCGCTTCCCAGGCTTCCGCCCAGTGCCAATGACGACTTTCGTTTCCGCTCACCGCTGCGGGACAGTCCCGGATTCGCACCGGGTTCCCTCTTCGACGCCCCAATGGGAGCGTCTCCCCGGTCGGATGGAGCACCCACCCGCCCGGACTCGTGGCGGCCTCAGCCTGTCCCGTCCGCGCAGCGTCGTCAATCACCCCTGAACGTCGGGCGCGTCCGACACCACAGTTGGGATGTGGACAAACGGATCTTCGGGACGGCGCTGAGCGCCGCGCTCGCCATGGCGGTGGCGGGCTGCGGAGCGACGGCGCCTCGAACGGGCGCGATGGCGGACGAGACGACCCAACAGGAGGAGTGGACGAGCGCGCTGCTCCGCAAGCTCGCCCCGGACCTGCGGGCGCGCGTGCGGGGCGACGACATGAGCGCCGTCGCCGTGCAAGTGACCTTCCGCCGCATCCCCGACGAGGACGAGCTGGCCGACCTCATGCTGAACCGCGTGGGCGGTCAGGTGATCGGCCGGGTGCAGGTGGCGACGCTGCGCACCATCGCGGCCCGCGCGGACGTCGAGCGCGTCGAGCCGCTCCGCGACGTCGGCTACTGACCCGCGCGCGCCAGGCCGGCGAGCAGCTCGGTGAGCTGCGCGATCTGCACGGGCTTGACGAGGTGATGGACGAAGCCCGCCGCCGCGGTGCGCTCGCGGGCGCCACGCTGGCCGTAGCCCGTCAGCGCGACGAGCGCCGGGGCGCCGTCGCCGAGGCGCTCGCGAATGCGCGTGCCGAGCTCCACCCCGTCCATCACGGGCAACCCAAGGTCGAGGATCGCCACGTGGGGCGCGAGCTGTTCGACCAGCTCGAGGGCGGCCGGTCCGTCGTGGGCCACGGTGACCGCGAACCCGCGGCGGCGCAGGGACGAGGCCAGCAGGAGCGCGGCGTCCTCGTTGTCGTCCACGAGCAGCAGGCGCGTGCCGGCTTTCGCGATTCGGTCCACCGAGGAGCTGCGGCGGCGCCGGACCCGCCGCTCGGGGGCGAGCAGGGGCAGCCGGACCACCGCGGTCGTGCCGCGCCCGAGCCCCTCGCTCTCGAGACGGACCTGGCCTCCGTGCTTCTCCACCAGGTTGCGCACGATGCTCAGCCCGAGCCCGAGGCCCCCGTCGGTGCCCTCCGGGTCGACCCGCGCGAAGGCGCGGAACAGGCGCGGTAGCGACGACGGCGAGATCCCACGCCCGTCATCGCGCACGAGCACCTCCACCCAGCCGCCCTCGCCCCGGGAAGCGACGGTCAGGTTTCCGCCTGGCGGCGTGTAGCGCGCGGCGTTCGTCAGCAGGTTGGCGAAGATCTGGGCGAGCCTGCGCGGGTCGCCGTCGACCCAGGCGTCGTCCGACACGCGCACGTCGAGGGTGTGGCGCCGCTGCTCCACGAGCGGGCTCGCCATCTCGATCGCCGCCCGCACCGCGTCCGCCACCGCCGTGGGCTCCCTCATCAGCTCGAGCGTCCCGCGCGTGATGCGAGACACGTCGAGGAGATCGTCCACGAGCTGCGTCACGTGGCGCAGCTGCCGGTCGACGATGGCCAGCTCGGGCGCGCTCGAGAGGCGCGGGTCCTCCGCCAGCACCTCGATCGCGGTGCGGATCGGCGCCAGCGGGTTGCGGAGCTCGTGCCCCAGGACCGCGAGGAAGTCGTCCTTCACCCGCACGGCTTCCTCCGCGCGGTCTCGCTCCTCGCGCAGCTGCCGCAGCACGTTGGCCAGGTGCAGCGCGGTCGCGGCGCGGCGCGCCAGCTCCTTCGCCACCGTCACGTCCGTGTCGTCGAAGCGCCGGGTCCCTTCGAACCCGAAGCAGAGCACCCCGAAGACCCGCTCCGGGCCGCTCAGCGGGCACGCGATCACCGCCTCCAGCCCGAGCCTCCGGATCCGCTCGAGGTCCTCCGGCTCGCGCGCCGCCTGCTCCCCCGACGACGACCCGTCGCTCTGGCGCATCACCACGACCTCGCCCGCGAGCACGCGGCGAGTCACGGACGATCTCCCCGGCTCCACCGGCCACCGCTCCGCCAGCTCGTAGCCGATCGCCACGCGCGTCGGATCCCGATCGGCCACGGAGATCCGTCGCAAGCGCTCCCCTTCGAAGAGATCCACCGCGCACCAGTCGGCCAGCTCGGGCACGACCAACCGCATCAGCTCCCGGAGCACGGCTTCCGTCTCGAGCCCGGACGCGAGCAGCTCGGACGCCTGCGCCAGCGCGGCCACCTGCCGGGTCCGTCGCGCGTTCTCGGCCATCTCCGTCAGGTCGCGGAAGACCACCACGACCTCGTCCCCTTCGGAGACCAGCGTCGCCTCGTACTCCATCCCGGTGGGCGCATAGCGCGACCGATAGCGAACCGGCCCGTGCGTCCGGAGCGCCTCTTCGAAGGCCTCCCCGAAGTCCGAGCCGCGAAGGTCGGGGTAGACCTCCCACACACAGAGCCCGAGGAGCGGCCTCGTGAGCGTCGCCGCGGCCGCCTCGTTGAGGTAGCGGCAGGTCCCATCCGCGGCGTACCCGATCACCGGGTCGCCGAGGTGCCGGAGCGCGCGATACGCGGACTCCTTCGAGATCTCTTCCGCCACCGCGCGGAAAGTTAGATCCGGATCGCCCCACAGCCAACGGGCTTCTCCTCTGGCTCGAGTGAGCCCCACGCGCCCACGCCGGCGCGAGTCCGGATTCGGCGCGCCAGCGGGAGCGGGAGCGGCATTGGGAGCGGCTGCGGGAGCCGCGGCACCGGGGGGCCGAGTCCGCCACCGCGTCCGCCTCCGCCTCCGCCTCCGCCTCCGCCTCCGCCGCCGCCTCCGCCTCCGCTACCGCCTCCGCTTCCGCTTCCGCTTCCGCGTCCGCGTCCGCGTCCGGGTCCGGGTCCGAGTCCGAGTCCGAGTCCGAGTCCGAGTCCGAGTCCGAGTCCGAGTCCGAGTCCGAGTCCGAGCCCGAGCCCGGGTCCGCGTCCGAGTCCGCGTCCGCGTCCGAGTCCGAGTCCGAGTCCGAGTCCGCGTCCGAGTCCGAGTCCGAGTCCGAGTCCGCGTCCGCGTCCGCGTCCGCGTCCGGGTCCGGGTCCGGGTCCGAGTCCGAGTCCGCGTCCGCGTCCGGGTCCGGGTCCGAGTCCGAGTCCGAGGCCGAGTCCGAGCCCGGGTCCGCGTCCGAGTCCGAGTCCGCGTCCGCGTCCGAGTCCGAGTCCGAGTCCGAGTCCTGGTGCGAGTCCGAGTCCGAGACCGACGCCGAGTCCGCGTCCGAGTCCGAGCCCGCCTCAGCATCCGAAACCGCATTACTGATCCCGAGTCCGAGTCGGCCTCCGTCTTGGTTGGCAGCCGAGTCCGCGTCCGCTCCGAGTGCCTGCCCGAGGCCGCCTCCCCCTCCGCATCCGGGTCAGCAGACGGAGGCGGAGCCGGAACCGAAGGCGGACGGGCGGCGACGGCGGCTAGGGCTGCTGGCGCGGGAGCGGCTGCGGGAGCGGCTGCGGATGCGGCTGCGGAAGCGGCTGCGGCTGCGGCTGCGGCTGCGGCTGCGGATGCGGCTGCGGCTGCGGATGCGGCTGCGGCTGCGGATGCGGCTGCGGAAGCGGCTGCGGCTGCGGGGGCGGCTGCGGGGGCGGATGCGGGGGCGGATGCGGATGCGGGGGCGGATGCGGGGCCGGGGGCGGAAGCGGGATGCGGGGGCGGGGGGGGATGCGGATGTGGGGCGGATGGGAATGCGGGGACGGATGCGGAAAGCGCGAGCGGGAGCCCGAGCGGCAGAGGCAGAGGTATGCGGATGCGGCTGCGGGCGCGGCTGCGGGCGTGGCTGCGGGAGCGGGCGCGGCTGCGGGGGGCGGCTGCAGGGCGGCTGCCCCCAACCGTTCGACGACCGCTCGCCGCGGCCGCGCGGTCGCCGAACGTCTGGGAAGGGTGCGCCGGTGTGGCGTCGGAGGTCAGCCAAGATCGCGA
>JAVJQK010000028.1 GCA_040218145.1 Sandaracinaceae bacterium
CGCCTCGCCGGCGGGACGCCGCGCCCAGCGCGCCAGTCGCTCCTCCGAAATGCTGAAGCATTTCGTCGTCGGCCCGCCGCGCTGGACGCGACGTCGCGCTCGCCGATCCATCACGCGCATCTTCGCCGCGCGCTGCTAGAACGGCGCGCGGCGGACGCTCCGGCGGACCTCGTGGGGCATATCGCGACGGACCAGCGGCGGCGGCTCGTAGCGCTCGCGGGCGCGCGGGATCAGCAGCGCGCCCTGCGGGCCGTGCGGGTGGCCGTAGATGGTCTGGGTGCCGCACTCGATCTGGCCGGGGCGGATCTCGTGGCACTCGACGTCGTCCTGGGCGGACGCGGTCGCGGGGCCGCCGAGGACGAAGAGCCCGACGGCGACGAGGGCCGCGGAGCTGGAGAGGAGCAGGGTTCGCATGCGTGTCCTTTCGCCAGCCTCGATCGACGGCCGACCGCCGTCGGACACCGGCTGGGCGAGGAGGTTCCCGCTCACTCGTCTTCGGTCAGCATGCCGGGGGGCGGCACGGAGCGATCGTCCCGCTCGATGAGGCCGGCCGTCAGCGCGGCGACGAACTCGGTCGCGGGACGGAACGCCACGTGATCCGGCGTGCCGCGCTGCACCACACGCCCCGCCTCGAGCACCACCAGCTCGTCCGCCAGCTCGCGCGCGTCGCTCGCGTCGTGGGTGACGAGCACGGTCCGCAGGCGCGACGCGCGGAGCCAGTCCGCGAGGAAGCGCCGCACCTTGGGCCGGGCGCTCTGATCGAGCGCGGAGAGCGGCTCGTCCAGCAAGAGCACGCGCGGAGACGACGCGACCGCCCGCGCGAGCGCGACCCGCTGCATCTCGCCCCCCGACAGCTCCGTGGGTCTCCGCCGGGCCAGCGGCCGCACGCCGAGGTCGTCGAGGATCCGGAGCGCGTGGGCGATGCGCGCCTGGCGCCCCCCGGTCCGAATGCCGAACATCACGTTGTCCAGCACCTCGAGGTGGGGGAAGAGCCCGTAGCCCTGGGGCACGTACGCGAGCCCTCGCTCCTCGGCGGGCAGATCGATGCCGCGCTCGTGGTCGAAGAGGATCTCGTCGCCGAAGCGGACGTAGCCGTCCTCGGGGCGGATCGCGCCTAGCAGCGCCTGGAGCAGGGTGGACTTGCCGGCCCCGTTCGGGCCCATGACCACGGTGGTGCCCCGGCACGTGAGCGCGGCCTCGAGCCGCAGCTCGCCGCGCCGCACGGTGACGTTCGCGTCCAGCATCAGGTCCGCTTCCCCAGCACGCGCTCGACGCGCGAGGTGCGCAGGGCGGCGAACAAGAAGAGCGCGAAGGCGAGGAGCACCAGCGCCATCACGCGGGCCGGGCCCAGGTCGCCCTCCATCGCGGCGTAGATCGCGACCGGGAGCGTCTGCGTGGCGCCGGGGAGGTTGCCCGCGAACACGAGGGTCGCGCCGAACTCGCCCAGCGCGCGCGCCCACGCCATCGCGAGGCCTCCGACGAAGGTCGGCGCGCTCATCGGCAACACCACGCGAAAGAACACGCCCGTCGGACCGCTGCCGAGGCTGCGCGCGGTCCAGAGCAGCTCGTCGTCGACCTCGCGGAACGCGTCGGCCACGGGTAGCACGAAGAAGGGCGCCGCGACGAAGAGCTGCGCCAGCACGACCGCGCTCAGGGTGAAGGGGATGGAGACCCCCGCCTCGGCCAGCGTGTCGCCGAACAGCCCTCCGCGACCGAAGGCGGCGAGGAGCGCCACGCCGGCCACCGCGGGTGGGGTCACCGCGGGCAAGCGCACGAGGCCTTCGATCCGACGCGCCCACCAGCCCTCGCGCCGCGCGAGCCACCAGGCGAGCGGCGTCCCGGTGAGCGCGAGCAGCCCGACCGCGAGGGTGGTGCTGCCGAGGCTGAGCCAGAGCGCGTCCCAGAGCCCGCGGTCGACGGCGCGCTCGAAGTCGCCGTCCGAGAGCGTCACCGCGAGCGCGACGAAGGGGAGGAGGAGGAACGCGACGAGCGCGAACCCGAGCGCACGCCCGCCGAGCCGCAGCGCGTCGTTCACGCCCCGCCTCCCCGCTCTTCGGCCGGGCTCTCCTCACTCGGGCAGCGCGTCCAGCCGTGCCGCGCGAGGTGTGAGAAGCCGTCTTCGCGGAGCCAGCGCACGAACGCGCGCGCTTCGGGCGCCGCGCCCTCGGTGACCGCGATCGGGTAGCGCGCCACCACCCCCAGCTCCTCCGGGATGGGCCGCGCCTGAATGGGCGAGCGCGCGCGGGCTGCGTCGGTCGCGTAGACGATCGCCGCGTCGGCCTCGCCCAGCTGCACCTTGGTGAGCACCTGCCGCACGTCGAGCTCACGCGAGACCACCTTGGCGTCCACCCGTCGCCGCCACGCCGCGCCGTAGCGCCTCTCCGCGCGCGCGAAGATGGCGTCCGTGTACGCCCCGATCGGCGCCTCGGGCGTACCGATCACCAGCCGCTCCGCGCGGTCGAGGGTCTCGAGATCCCGGACCGCCGAGCCGGGGCCCGTGACCACCACGGGGCGGTTGCACGCGAGGAGCGTGACCTCGCCCAGCGAGCCGCGGACGGCCCCCTCGACGTGGGCGTAGCTCGCGGGGGCGTAGACGTCGGCCGGCGCGCCCGCCTCGAGCTGTCGTCGCAAGACCTGACTCCCCGCGGCGGTGACCCGCACGCGCGTCCCGGTGCGCGCCTCGTAGGCCTCGGCCGCGTCCTCCATCGCGGGGCCGAGGGACGCCGCGGCGAACACCCGCATCGGCGCCTCCTCCGAGCACCCTCCCGAGGGCGCGGCCAGGCTGCACGTGAAGGCGCAGAGGAGGGCGCCGCGAAGGGTCCGCTTCCTCGCGCCGTCTGGGCCGTTCAGGGGGGGCAAGAGGCCGGCAAGCATACACGCCGCACCCCCCTGACGCCCCTGCCGGGCCTTTCCCCGTCCCCATCCTCGCGACGGCGTCGGCTTCCGTGTAGAGTCCACGCCGTGACGGACCCCGGCGATCGCGGCGGGCGCCCCACCATGCCCGAGGCAGTGGACGCTTCATCGCTCTTCGGGGACGACAAGGGCGCAAAACCGGTGCTCGTCGTGTTGACGGGCCCGCAGGTCGGTCAGCGCATCCTGCTGGAGGCGCCGGCGATCATCGGGCGCGATCCGGAGGCGGACCTGATGCTGTTCGACGCCGAGGTCGACTGGCATCACGCGCGCGTCGAGCCGAAGGACGGCGGCTGGATGGTCCTCGACCTGACGGGGGAGCGGCGCACCGAGGTCAACGGCATGCGGGTCAAGCAGCTCATGCTGACGCCCGACGATCAGATCATCCTCGGCGGCACCGTGGTCCGCTTCGAGGTGCACGACCCGATCGAGCAGGCCTACGACGAGGCGGTGCTCGAGCGGCTCTACAAGGACGATCTGACGGGGCTCCTGGCGCGGCGCAAGTTCGACATCGAGCTCAGCGGGGCGCTCGACGCGGCGGCGCGGAACGACGAGACGATGGCGATGCTCGTGCTCGACGTCGATCGGCTCAAGCCGATCAACGACATGCACGGGCACATCGTCGGCTCGCGGGTGATCAGCGACGTCGGCGCGCTCGTCCGGGCGGTGCTCCAGACCCGACGGCTGGAGCGGGCGCTGGCCTGTCGGCTCGGTGGCGACGAGTTCGGGGTCGCCGTGACGGGCATCTCGCCCGAGGACGCGCGCGAGCTGGCCGAGGCCATCCGGAGGGCCGTGGCCGAGACGCCGTTCGTGCACGAGGCCGAGCCTCTCCGGGTGCGGGTCTCGGGCGGGCTCTCCTTCTATCCGCGCGACGGCGGGACGGCCCTCGAGCTGCTGCGGCGGGCGGACGAGGCGCTCTACCGGGCCAAGGGCGCGGGGGGCGATCGCATCACGGTGCATGCGCCGGAGGCCGATCGGAGGTAGGCCACCTCCCCGTGGAGGTCGTCTACTTCATCGTCCTGGTCGGCGTGCTCGTGTTCGTTCACGAGCTCGGCCACTTCGCGTGGGCGAAGTTCTTCGGCGTCCGGGTCCTCAAATTCTCGCTCGGCTTCGGCCCGCGGATCGCCGGGTTCACGCGCGGCGGCACCGAGTACGTGATCGCGACGTTCCCCCTCGGCGGCTACGTGCGCATGCTCGGGGAGAGCCCCCACGACGACGTCCGCCCGGAGGACGAGGGGCGCGCCTTCTCGCAGCAGGCGCTCTGGAAGCGCGTGGTCATCGTCTTCGCGGGGCCGGCGATGAACCTGCTCTTGCCCATCGGGCTCTTCTTCGTGGTCTACCTCGGCGACGCGCAGTCGGTCCCCGCGGTGGTGGGCACGGTCTTCCCCGACCGCCCGGCCGACGGGGTGCTCGAGCCGGGCGACCGCGTGGTCCAGGCGGACGGCGAGGACGTCAGCACGTTCTACGAGCTGGCCCGCATCATCGAGGCCCACCCCGAGGAGCCCGTGGAGCTGGTCGTGGAGCGGGCCGAGGAGCGCCGCACGGTGACGGTGACGCCTTTCCTCGCGCGCTCGCGGCGGCCGCTGGATCTCGTCGACGAGGTGGGGCGGATCGGCATCAAGCCCCACCACCCGCTCGCGGTCATCGGGGTCACGTCCCCCTCGAGCCCGGCCGCGGCGGCGCGCCTCCGCGCATTCGACCGCATCATCAGCGCGGCCGGTGAGCCGGTCGATCGCTGGATCGATCTCGAGCGCCTGCTCGGCGGCAACCGCGGCTCGATGGTGCCCGTGACCTACATGCGGCCCACCCGCGTCGAGGGGGCGCTCGGCGGGTTGGTCGAGATGGAGGTCTACGAGCCGCACGTGGCGACCCTCACGCCCGAGCCCGGGCCCGGCGGCGGGCTCACCCGGTCGGGCATCGAGGAGTCCGACCTCTACGTCGCGCACGTCACCGCGCGGGCCAACGACTACGAGGGCGGCGTGCGGCCCGGCGACCGGCTCGTGGCGCTCGACGCGGTGCCGATCCGCCTGTGGGCGACCTTCGTCGAAGACGTCGAGGCGACGGGCGACGCGGCGCAGGAGCTGAGCTGGCGTCGCGGCGATCAGCTGGTCACGCGCACTTACCGCCTCCGCGCCGCCCGCTCGGTCACCAACCAGGACAGCGACCAGCGGGTGCTCCTGCTCGACCCGGAGACCGGGCGGCACCTCGCGACGCTCGGCCACTGGCGACCCACCACGCTCGACGCCCCGGTCCCCAACCCGAGCACCATCGGCTACGCGCTCGATCAGTCGTTCCGCGTCACGGCGGATCTCATGGAGCTGACCGTCTACTCCGTGGTGCGGCTCTTCCAGGGCCGGCTGCCGCTGCGCGACATCGGCGGCCCGCTCCGGATCTTCGAGGCCACCGAGGCCGCGGCCCGCGAGGGCGCCACGAACTACCTCAGCTTGATGGCGTTCATCAGCATCAACCTCGGGCTGATCAACCTCCTGCCGATCCCGATGCTCGACGGGGGGCACCTGATGTTCCTCTTCGTCGAGGCCGCGGCCCGCCGGCCCGTCTCGACGCGGGTGCGGGAGTACGCCTCCATGGTGGGCCTCGCGCTCCTCGTGATCCTCATGGTGCTCGCGTTCAAGAACGATCTGGAGCGGCAGTGGCCGCGCATCGTCGAGGCTTTCGAGGACTCATGAAGAAGAGCAAGGCCGCGCCCTCCCGCTGGGTCGCCACCCGCGTCCTCTTTCGCGTCCTCGAGGAGGGCGCCTACGCCACCCCCGCGCTCGACGCCGAGATCGGGCGCGCCCACCTCGACCGCCGCGACGCCGGGCTCGCGACCGAGATCGTCTACGGGACGCTGCGCGCGCTCCCGGCGATCGACGAGGTGCTGGCGGCTCGCCTCAAGAAGCCCGACAAGACCGATCCGTGGCTGCGCGCCGCCCTCCGGGTGGGCGCCTATCAGATCCAGCACCTCTCGCGGGTCCCGGTCCACGCCGCGGTCAACGACGCGGTGAGCCTCGTGCGGACCGAGCGCGGGCCGAGGCTCGCCGGGGTCGCGAACGCGGTGCTGCGAAAGATCGCGGCCGCCCGGCCCGAAGAGCCCTCCCCGCCGACCCGCACGCTGGTGCCCGACTGGGTGGAGAGGTGCTTCCGAGACGCGCTGGGCGAGGCGAGGGCCGACGCGCTCCTCGGCGCGCGCCGGCTGCCGCCGCCTCTCGGGCTGCGCGCGGTCGGGGTCTCCCCCGAAGATCTGCTCGCGACGCTGCGCGAGGCCCTCCCCGAGGCCGAGATCGACGCCGCGGGTCTCGCCTCGCGCGGCGTCTTCGCCCGCGGCATGGGCGACGTGCGCGAGCTCCCCGGGTACGACGCCGGGCGCTTCGCGGTGCAGGAGATCGGCTCGCAGCACATCGTCGATCTCGTCGGCGCGGAGCCGGGCGAGCGCGTCGCCGACCTCTGCTGCGGGCACGGCACCAAGACCCTCGCGCTGGCGGAGCGCGTCGGCGCGGAGGGGCGCGTGGAGGCGGCGGATCTCTACGAGGAGAAGCTCGACAAGCTCGACGCGGAGCGTCGCCGACTCTCGCTCCCCGAGGTGGGCACGCGCGCGGTCGACCTGACCGTCGGGACGGGCGGGCTCGCGGCCGAGGGCTTCCATCGCGTGCTGCTCGACGCGCCCTGCACGGGACTCGGAACCGTGCACCGACGCCCCGAGCTGGCGCATCGGCTGGAGCCCAGCGACCCGAAGCGTCTGGCCGCCCTTCAGCAGAAACTGCTCGCAACCGCGGCCACCCTCGTGCGCCCGGCGGGCCTGCTGGTCTATGCCGTTTGCTCTCCCACACGCGAGGAGGGCGCCGACGTCGCCGCGGCGTTCGAGGCAGCTCACCCCGACTTCGCTCGGGTTTCCGACGCGCACACCGACGAGGACGGCGTCGCCCGGATCGGCCCATGGCTCGACGACGTGGACGCCTACCAGGTGGTGCGCTGGCGCCGTCCCTGAGCGGCGACATTCATTCCACTGGCAACGGACGGAACGGCGCTTGACAGGGGTAGACCCGGTGCTATCGTCCGCCCTCTTTCCGGGGCGTAGCGCAGTCTGGTAGCGCGCATGGTTCGGGACCATGAGGTCGGAGGTTCGAATCCTCTCGCCCCGAGTTGCTTCCCTTGGCCGGTTCGACCTTCAGTGGGGCCGGCGAGCTTGAAACGCGTGTGCGGAGCCCGTCCGGGGAGGGACGTTCGAGCATGGCCAAGGCGATTCCTGCCGTCCGAGTTCTGGTCGTCGACGACGACCCGGCCATCTGTGACTATATGGAGACCTTCCTCGCGAAGGACGGTTTCGAAGTCACGACCGAGACCGATCCCGAGCGGGTCGAAGAGGAAGTCAAGAAGGGTGGCTATCACCTGGTCGTTCTCGACCTGATGATGCCCAAGATGGACGGCATCGAGCTGCTCCAGCGCATCCGGAAGATCGACAGCGACATCGCGGTCGTGATCTTCACCGGGTTCCCTTCCCTCGAGACGGCGGTCCAGTCGATCAAGCTGGACGCGGTCGACTACCTCAAGAAGCCGTTCAACCCCGACGAGTTCCGCGAGGTCCTCGACCGTGTGATGAAGAAGAAGGGCCTCGTCCGCACGCCGGAAGAGAACCTCCACCGCTTCATCGGCGAGACGATCCGCGGTCTGCGCAAGGGTCGCAGCCTGACGCTGAAGCAGATGAGCCGCCGCACCGGCCTGAGCGTCTCGCTGCTCAGCCAGATCGAGCGCGCGGAGTCGAGCGCGTCGATCAGCTCGCTGTACAAGATCGCCTCCGCGCTCGACGTGCACATCGCGGATCTGTTCGGCGACTTTTAACTGTAGGAGGGCCTGAACGCAGGCCCTCCCCCCATGGGGCGGAGCGCCCATGGGGCCCCCCTCCCGACTACGGCGCGTCGCGCGCTCCGCGCGCTTTGGCGCCGACCCCAGCGCGGGGCGCTGGGGCCCCCGCGGCTCGCGCTTTCGCTTCGCGAAAGCTGGCCGCCCTGGCGGGATGGCGGCTGCTCGCCGCTTCGCTGGCTCCGCTGGCCTCGGTCGCGCTTACTCGCCTCGCTGGCCTCGCTCGCCTTCGCTGGCCTCGCTCGCCTGGCCTCGCTCGCCTTCGCTGGCCTCGGTCGCGCTCCGCTGGCCTCGGTCGCGCTTGGCTGGCCGCGCTCGCGCTTCGCGCCCGCCTCGCTCGCCTCGGAAAAGCTGACCGCCTTGGCCGCATGGCGGCTCCTCGCGGCTGGCGGCTGGCGGCTGGCCGCTCGCTCTTGCTCGGCGGCCTGGCGGCTGCTCGGTCGCGCTTCACTGGCCTCGGTCGCGCTTCACTGGCCTCGCTCGCCTTCGCTGGCCTCGCTCGCGCTTCGCTGGCCTGGGTCGCGCTTCGCTCGCCTGGGTCGCGCTTCGCTGGCCTGGGTCGCGGTTCGCTGGCCTCGCTCGCCTTCGCTGGTCGCCCGCGCCTCGGGCGGGCCGTCGCTGCCAGCGATGGAGGTGGCCGTTCGCGCGCCCTCGCTCGCCGTCGCCCGCGCCTCGGGCGGGCCGTCGCTGCCAGCGATGGAGGTGGCCGTTCGCGTGCCCTCGCTCGCGGTCGCTCGCTGAACTGGATGGGTGGCGCCCGTTCGCTCCCGGTCGCTCGCGTTTCACGCTGCGCTCGCCTCGCTCGCGTCTCAGGACAGGGAGCGAGTCGCTGGCGACGCTGGCGGGGAGGTGGCGTGGGGGGCCGGTTCGCTGGCGACGCTCGCCGGGCCAAAGTTTGGCGAAAAGACTCGCTGGCGACTCTCGTGGGCTTGTGGCGAAAGTCCGTGACTCGCTGGTGACTCTCGTGGAGTCCTCGCGGAGACGCGCGACTGGCCGGCGAGGCTCATGCGCTCATCATGAGCGGCCAGGACTCACTGGTGAGGCTCATGCGCTCAGTGCGGGCGGCCGGGACTCGCTGGTGAGGCTCATGTGCTCAGTGCGGGCGGCCGGGACTCGCTGGTGAGGCTCGTACGCTCGGTGCGGGTGGCCGGGACTCGCTGGTGAGCCTTGTACGCTCGATGCGGGCGGCCGGGACTCGCCGGCGAGAGCTGCGCGTTCATCCCGGGAGGTCGCGGCTCGCCCGCCAGGCGAGCGCGCTCAGCGCGAGGTGGTGCGACTCGCTGGCGAGCCTCTGTCGTTCACGGGGGGCGACCGTGCCTCGCTGGCGAGGCCCGCGCGCTCTCCGTGGTGAACTGAGGCTCGCCGGCGAGGCTCCTGGCGGCCGGGGGACTCGAGGATCGCGGCTGATGTTCTCCCGGGCTCGCGGCTCGGTCTCCGGGGTGGCGGGCGCGGTTCGTGAGGGCCCGCTCGCCTTTCGTGGGGCGGACTCGGCCGCGGAGACGGGGCGGACTCGGTCGCGGAGTCGGTCGCGGACTCGCCCGCGCTCGCGGACTCGGCGACGGTCGTGGACTCGATTGCGGTCGCGGCACGGTCGCGGACTCGGACTCGGACTCGGTCGCGGACTCGGTCGCGGACTCGGACTCGGTCGCGGACTCGGACTCGGACTCGGACTCGGACTCGGACTCGGACTCGGACTCGGACTCGGACTCGGACTCGGACTCGGACTCGGACTCGGACTCGGGAACGGCAGCGGACGCGGCAGCGGTTGCGGCCACGGTCGCGGAGTCGGCCACGGACTCGGACTCGGACTCGGGAACGCTCGCGGTCGCGGTCGCGGCAGCGGACGCGGCAGCGGTTGCGGACGCGGTCGCGGAGTCGGACTCGGCTGCGGTTGCGGACGCGGTTGCGGACTCGGTCGCCGACTCGGTTCAGGTCGCGGAGTCGGCCGCGGGGGTCGGCGCGGCTGCGGACTCGGCTGCGGACTCCGGCGCGGCCTCGGTCGCGAACTCCGGCGCGGTCTCGGTCGCGGACTCCGGCGCGGTGGCGGTCGCGGTGGCGGTCGCGGACTCGACTCGCACTCGGCCGAGGAGCTGGGGGGATATGGGGGCGCTAAGTTGACTTGTCGAGTTGTTCGCGAACAAGTCAACCTAGCGTCCCCTCGAGCCGGTCGCTTCACCTCGATCATCTTCAGCTCCCGGTAGGCCATTCGGAGTCGTCGCACGCCCGCACGTGCGTCACTCCGGACGGGGTCCGGTCACCGAACCGAGGGAGCCCCCGGGGTGGTCCCTTCGGGCTGAAAAGCAGCTGGTCCCATGAGCCTGAAAATCTCAGGCGCATCCCCGGGGGCGGTCCCTTCGGGCTGAAAATCAGGTGGTCCCATGTGCCTGCAATTTCCGCCCTTGGGTGGTCGCATGCGGGTGCAAACGCTGCCGCTCCCGCTGCCGCTGGCTCTCGCGGTTCCGGAAACTCTGGCGAGTCGCCAGCGATCGATCACGACGCCCGGGTCGCTGAACCTGCGCGCCCGCGTCAGCGGGGCGAGGAGAAGCAGACGAGCGCGATGTCGACGCCGTCGCCCGGCGGGTAGGTGACGGAGGCGAGGTGGTGCGCGCGGCCTTCGATGTAGCGCTCGATGCGCGCGATCCATGTCATGCGGGCTTCACCGCCGAGCCGCGCGACGCTCTCGCAGTCGTTGACGAAGTGGGTCTCGCTCGCGACGGGAGCAGGCGGGGCGGCCGGCTGGTTCTCGACCACGACGCGCACGGCCCCGCTGCGCAGCGGGGAGACGATGTCTACGCGCCGAGGAGGGGGGCCGCACCCCGGAGAGCGCGCTTCATCGGCCGAGTCTACCGCGTGGGTGTCCCCCATCGGGCGCCGTAGCCGGCGGTGGGCGCCTCTGCTATGAGTTGCGCGTGCGGATTCTGGTCGCCGTCGATTTCAGCGCCGCGTCACGGTTGGCGTGTCGCTGGGCGATCGAGCACCTCAACCGTCTCGAGGTCACGGAGGTCTTCTTCCATCACGTGGTGGAAGAGGAGGGCCTGCCGGCGATCGAGAAGGGGGTGTCGAAGGTGCGCGCGTTCGTCGACGAGGCCTACGCGGACGAGGACGTGCCGAGCACGGTCGGGCTGCGCTACGCGGTGACGAAGGGCAGGCCGGCCGAGAGCATCCTCGCCGCCGCCCGCAGCAACCGCTGCCAGACCATCGTCATGGGCACGAACGGCCGCCGCGGCATGAATCGGCTCCTGCTCGGCAGCGTGGCCGAGGTCGTGGTGCGCACGGCGCCGTGCACGGTCGTCGTCGTCAAGCCGGACTCCGCCTGAACTTCCCCTCCCTCACTCTCAGGAGAACAGACAGATGACCTTCGAGCTCGCACGCCGCATCCAGGCGGTGAAGCCCTCCGCGACCCTCGCGATGACCCAGAAGGCCAATGAGCTGAAGGCGCAGGGCGTCGACGTCATCGCCTTCGGCGTCGGCGAGCCGGACTTCGCGACGCCGCCCGCCATCTGCGAGGCGGCGAAGGCCGCCATCGACGGCGGAGCCACGCACTACACCCGCGTGCGCGGGATCGACCCGCTGCTGAAGGCCATCGCGGCCGACTCCGAGCGGCGGCGCGGCGTGAAGCACGACACGAGCGAGATCGTCGTCTCGGTCGGCGCGAAGCACACGCTCTTCAACCTCGCGATGGTGCTCTTCGACGAGGGGGACGAGATCCTCATCCCCGCGCCGCACTGGGTCAGCTACCCCGATCAGTGCCGCATCATCGGCGCGGAGCCCATCACGCTCGAGACGCGCGAGGAGGACGGCTTCCGCCTGACGCCCGAGGCGCTCGAGGCGGCGGTCACCGACAAGACCAAGGCGCTGATCCTCTGCTCGCCCTCGAACCCGACGGGCTCCGCCTACACGGCCGAGCAGCTCCGGGCCCTCGCCGACGTCGCCGCGAAGGGCGACTACTGGATCATCGTCGACGAGATCTACGGCGAGCTGGTCTACGACGGCTTCGAGCAGAAGTCGCTGCTCACGGTGGCCCCCGAGCTGCGCGAGCGGATCATCGTCGTCGACGGGGTCTCCAAGACCTACGCGATGACCGGCTGGCGGATCGGCTGGGCGCTCGCGCCCGCCCACGTGGCCAAGGCGGTCGAGAAGATCCAGGGGCAGTCGACCACCAACCCCGCCGCCGTCTCGCAGCACGCGGCCGTCGCGGCGCTCACCGGCGACAAGGCCCCCATCCAGAAGATGCAGGCCGCGTTCGCGGAGCGTCGCGCCGCCATCGTCGAGGGGCTCAACGCCATCGACGGGATCTCGTGTCGGCAGCCGGAGGGGGCGTTCTACGCCTTCCCGAACGTCACCGCGCTCGTCGGCAAGAGCCACGCGGGCGGCAAGATCGAGGACGACACCGCGCTGGCGATGTGGCTGCTCGAGGCGGCGCGCGTGGCGGTGGTGCCGGGGGGCGCGTTCGGCGCGCCCGGCTACGTGCGCATGAGCTACGCGACCTCGATGGAGCTCATCCAGGAGGGCTTGAAGCGGATCCGCGACGCCGTCGCGACGCTCTCCTGAGCCCGATCCCCAGCAGCGGGACGAGGAGCCAGGCGGCGCCGCCCTGGCCCTCGCCGCTCGCCCTGCAGCCGCAGCCGCCGTCGCTCGGTCCGAACGGGCCGGCTCCGCCGTCGCCCACGCCCGCGTCCGCGTAGCCCCCGTCGCCCATCGCGTCCCCGAGGCCCGCGCCGCCGAGGCGCACCGTCACGAGCGGCGCGTCGGGGTCGTTCGTGTCCAGGAGCAGGACGCCCGCGCGGTCGCCCGGCGCCTCTGGCGCGTAGCCCACGATCAGGCGCGCGCTCGAGCGCGGCGGCACCACGAGGGTGGCCGCGCCGCGAGAGAAGGGCGCCACGGGCTCGCGGACGGAGACCCGCAGCTCCGCCTCGCCGTCGTTGTGCACGCTGAGCAGTCGCTCGGCCGCGCCTCCGACGGGGACCTCCCCGAAGCCGAGGAAGCTCGGGTCGACGCGCACGTCCGGGAGCGGCACGTGGACCTCGGCCGGCTCGAAGCGCGTCTCGGACTCCAGGTCGGCCACCGGGATGGGGATGTCGGCCAGGGTCAGGTCGAAGCGGCGGCCCGCGACCTCGATGAAGAGGCCCGGGAGCAGCCGGATCACGCCCTCGTAGCCCAGGATGCCGACGGGGAGGACGGTGGTGTCCTTCGCGGCGCCGAAGCCGGTCGCGCCCGGATCGGGCCGCACGACCGTCGGCGCGTTCTCCATGAAGATGGGCGCGATGGCGTCGCCGACCTCGATGCGCTCGGTGCGGTAGGTGCCCTCGAGCTCCGCGACGGCCTCGAGGGTGAAGCCGCCGCCGATGCCCGGGATGGGGATGATCGCGTCGGTCAGGTCGACCTCGAACACGCGCACCATGTCGGTGTCGTCCCAGGCCGCCACGGGGCGGGGCATCGCGCCGGGCAAGACGAACGGATCGAACTCGAGCGTGTCGGCGAGGCGCAGGTCGCGCGGGACGCCGCCGGGGAGCGGGATGTCGCCCTCCCAGCGGTAGCGGACGCCGGCCACGCTCACGTCGAAGCGGATGCGCGCGATGATCTCGAAGCCGTAGTTGATGGCGAGCCGACCCGTGCCGGGGCGACCGGGCACGCGGACCTCGAGGCCGGGCGGCCAGCTGGTCACGACGGTGCCGCCGAGGTCGACCTCCGTCGAGCCGCCGAGGAACAGGCCGAAGCGCACCTGGACCGGCGCCCCCGCGGGCACCCAGCCGGTGTCGAAGCTCACGTCGTCGAAGAGCGCGTCGCGGTGCTCGAAGTCGACGTCGACGCGGTGGCAGCCGACGCTCCCGGGCGGACACGCGCGCGGGTCGGGGTCGATGTCCTGCGCGAGCCCGGTGGCGCTCCACGCGCCGAGCGTCGCGCAAGCGAGGAGCGGGAACACGCGCGTGAGCCATCGCGTCATGGCAACAGACTTCCAAAGCTCGCGTTCGCAGGCAACGTCGTTCTCCATGATCGCGCGCTTTCTTCCATCGCCGCGACGACCTCGTGCAGAATCCTCTCGGTTCGTGCTTCGAAAGTGCTCCATCACGATCGTGCTGTGCTATTCGCTTCGACGGAGGCGAGCGTGAGAGGGGGGTACGAACGCAGCATCGTGATCATCGCGTCGCTGCTCGTCGCGTGCTCCGAGGACCCGCGCCCGACGCAGCAGACCGCGCCGCCCGTCGTCGAGGAGACGGTCGACGGCTACCGCGTGCTCGAGATGGAGGACGCGGGCTCGATCGCCGGTCAGCTCCGCTGGGTCGGTGAGCGCCCGACGTTGGCGCCGCTCGAGGTGCGCACCGACGCGGAGGAGTGCGGCGAATCGCAGCCGTCTCCGGCGCTGCGGATCTCCGCGCGCGGCGGTGTGGCGGATGCGCTCATCGAGATCGTCTCACCGCGGGCCGGGGCGCCGCTCGAGCGCCCGGCCGAGCCGGTCACCATCACGCGGGCCGGCTGCGTCTTCTCGCCTCACGTCTCGGTCGTCGGCGTCGGCTGGCCCATCGTCTTCTCGAGCCGGGACGACGTCGTGCACAACGTGCACGGCACGCTCGACGGTCGCCGCGTGTTCGATCTCGGCCTCCCGCGCGCGGGCGCCATCGCGCGGGCGCGGGTGCGCAGCGAGGGCATCGTGCGGCTGGTCTGCGACGCCGGGCACACCTGGGAGCACGGGTGGATCCGCGTGACCGACCACCCCTACGTCGCGGTCTCGAACGAGGACGGACGCTTCCGCATCTCGAACGTGCCGCCCGGCCAGTTCGCCCTGCGCGTCTGGCACGAGGGCTGGCTCGTCGGCGGCACGCGCGCGGGGCGCCCCACCTACTCGAACCCGATCATCCTGCACCGGACGGTGAGCGTCTCACCGCGGCAGGAGACGACGGTCGACTTCGAGCTGAGCCAGCAGTCCGCCGAGATCGCCGGCCAGACGGACTAGCAGGCTGTCCCTTGCCGTTGCCCTTGCCCCTGCCCTTGCCCGCGAGCTCAGCGTTCGCAGTTCTCGATCAGTCCTCGATGTTGTGTCTCGTGAGCCTCGAGTCCCGGGTGCCCACGGACCATCTACTGCGCGCCATCCGGCGGGTCCGAGAGGCCGGCGCTCGGCGCCGCGGCCACGCCCGAAACGGCGCTGAGTGCGTGCTCGCGACGTGCCCCAGCTTCCGCGGGCAAGGGCAAGGGCACGGGCAGGGGCACGGGCAGGGGAGCAGGCTGCTTTCAGCGGCCTGTTAAACGTCGTCGAAGGTCTCGCGCTCGGTGCCGGGGCGCAGCGGCGGGCCGGGGCGCGGGGGTGGGGCGAGGAAGCGCGCCCACGGCTGACGCTCGCGCCACGCGCCGTCCGGGTCGAGCGCCTGCGCCGCGCGGGTGACCAGCAGGGCCGCGAGCACGAGGTAGAGGAGCTGGATCGGCGTGTGCGGCGCGTACCCGGCCGCGAGCCAGACGCCGAGGCCCATCGCGAGCTGTCGCGCGGCGGGCTCCGGTCGCGCGAGCCCCGTCAGCGCGCCGCCCAGCCCCAGGCCGATGGGCAGGGCGTAGAGCGCGGGGAGGTCGTCGACCACCAGCCCCAGCCGGAACGCCCAGATGATCGCGAGCCGGAAGCGATGCCCCAGCACCTCGTGCGAGGCGACGAGCGCGATCACCAGGACGGCGCTCACCCCGAGCCAGACGGCGACGCGGCGGTGGCGACGCGCGCTGCCGCCGCCGATGGCCAGCGCGCCCGCGCCCGCCACCAGGGTGGTGAGCCAGGCCAGCTCGCCCGCGTGTCGGATCCCGAGGAGGAAGGTCTGCGCGGCCGAGGCGTGGTCGATGAAGAGGGCCGCGATCGGCGCCCACAGGCCCTCGCGGACGTGCAGGAGCTGGCCCAGGCCCACGACCGCGAGGGAGGAGAAGGCGGCGACCCCGAGGCACGCGACCGCGACGCGCAGCGCGCGCGAGGGGCGATACCGGACGGCCGTCATCGAGAGCAGCGTCACGAGCACGTTCGCGGCCGCGAGCGCGAAGATCACGAGCTTGGGGCGGAGCGTGGCCGCGGGAAGCATCGCGGCCACGACCACGCTGGGGACGAAGATCCCGCTGAACGCGGCGACCGCGAGCCGGCGCCCGACGGGCGCGAAGCCCGGCAAGCGCAGGAAGGAGAGGAGGCCGATGGCGAGGCTGATCACCCCCGCCACCGCCGCGAGGTTGCGCGGGAAGCGAGCCCAGTCCTTCACGTCGCGCACCGTCGCCGGGTCGAGCACATCGGCGAGGCCCTGGTAGCCGAGGCGCGCGAGCCCGAGCTCGAAGAGCGCGGCCACCATCGCGAGCAGCGCCAGCGGCGGCGCGGCCCGCAGCCACCGGAGCGCCGCGTCCCCTTCGTCGGTCGGGCTCCCCTCGGCCCCGGCCGCAGGCGTCGACGCTCCCTGCGCCGTGGGAGACGAGTCCGGCTCGGCGTCGCTCACCGGTGGGACGCTAGCAGAGTCCAGCCGAGATGCGCGTGATGGATCGCCGCCGGGCGCGGTCGATCGGGCGCGTGGGTCACGCGCTGGCGGCGTCTCGCGCCCTGCCCAGGAGCTTCTCGGCCGGCGTGACCTCGACGAGCACGACCGTGACGTTGTCCCGGCCGCCGCCCTCGAGGGCCAGCTCCACCAGGCGCTCGGCGCCGTCCTGGAGCGTCTCGGCGTTCTCGATGGTGTCGGCGATCGTGCCCTCGTCCGGCACCATCCGGGTCAGCCCGTCGGTGCAGAGGAGGTAGACGTCCTCGGGGCGCGTCTCGGCGATGATGACGTCGATGGTCAGCCCCGGCGTGGCCCCGACGGCGCGGCTCAGCGCGTCCGAGGTGGGGCCGTCGTCCACGACGCCGAGGTTGCCGAAGGTGTGATCGGTGGTGAGCTGGCGGAGCTTTCCGTCCCGCAGCCGGTAGCAGCGGCTGTCTCCCACGTGCGCGACGTAGAGCCGCTCCTTGTGACCGGCGAAGCGAGCCGCGACGAGCGTGGTGCCCATGTCCTTGAGCCAGGGCTCTTTCTTGCCCCGCTCGAAGATCTTGAGGTTCGCCCGCTGGACGGCCTTCGCCAGCTCCGCCGCGCGCCAGGGCAGCTCGGGGCCCCGGATGTCCGCGTGGAACTTCTTCTTCACGAACGATTCTTCGAGCAGCTCGACCGCCATCTCCGCCGCGATGTGTCCGCCCGCGTAGCCGCCCATGCCGTCGGCGACCGCGTAGACTCGCTCGCTGCTGAGCTTGAGGAAGCGGTCCTCGTTGCGGTCTCGGCGCTTGCCGGTGTTGGTCTGCGCGATGGCCGTCGTGAGCACGCGCAGGTCGTGGTCGGTCGGGACGTCGTGCTCCGCCCCCTCGTCCGCGTAGATGACCTCGGCCGCGGCCACCGGGGGCTCGCTCTTGCCGTCCTTCGGGTCGAGCGCCACGCGCAGCACGGTGATCTCGTCCTCGTCGTCGTCGTCGTCATCGAAGAAGGCGTCTTCGTGACCTTCGAGCGGCTTGACCTCGAGCTTGGCGACCTGTTGCTGCGTCAGGCTGGGGCGCTTGCGCAGCCCGGACGTCTCGTCGTCCTTCGCCTTCGCGCCGTCACCCTTCTTCTTGGGGCTCTCGTCGGCGTCCCGCTCGGCCGGCGGCTGCGGCCGCAGGGCGAAGAAGAGGACGAGGACGGCCCCGAGCGCGATCGCCCCGACGATGTACCACGACACGGCGGGAAATATAGAGCAGAACCGCACGCATGCGCAAAGGCGTAGGTCGCGCGATGGAGCCTCGCTCGGCTTGCCCGCCCCCCACCATCCGAGGTAGGCCATCTGCCCTATGAGCGAACTTCGACACGACTGGTCCCTGGAGGACGTCCGAGCGATCCACGATCTGCCGCTGACGGACCTCCTCCACCGCGCGCAGACCGTGCACCGCGCGCACCACCAGCCCGACGCCGTGCAGCTCTGCACCTTGCTCTCGGTCAAGACGGGGGGCTGCCCCGAGGACTGCGACTACTGCCCCCAGAGCTCGCACCACGACACCGAGGTCGACCCCGAGAAGATGATGTCGGTCAACGAGGTGCTCGACGCCGCGCGCGCGGCCAAGCGCACCGGGGCGACGCGCTTCTGCATGGGCGCCGCGTGGCGCGACGCGCTGCACGGCCCGGCGTTCGAGAACGTGCTGACGATGGTGCGCGGCGTGCGTGAGCTCGGGCTCGAGGCCTGCGCGACGCTCGGCATGCTCGACGACGACCAGGCGGCGCAGCTCGCCGAGGCCGGCCTGACCTCCTACAACCACAACCTCGACACCTCCGAGGCCTACTACCCCGAGATCATCTCGACCCGCAGCTACGCCGAGCGACTCCAGACCCTCTCGCGCGTCCAGAAGGCCGGCATCAGCCTCTGCTGCGGCGGCATCATCGGCATGGGCGAGAGCATCGACGATCGCTGCGACATGCTCCGCACCCTGGCCAACCTCGACCCGCAGCCCGGCAGCGTCCCGATCAACGCCCTCGTCCCGGTCGAAGGCACCCCGCTCGCCGAGCAGCAGAGGGTCGACCCGATCGAGCTCGTCCGCATGTGCGCCACCGCCCGCATCCTCATGCCGCGCTCCCTCGTGCGGCTCAGCGCCGGCCGCACCTCCCTCAGCCGGGAGGCCCAGCTCCTCGCGTTCATGGCGGGGGCCAACTCCATCTTCTACGGCGAGAAGCTGCTCACGACAGGCAACCCCGAGGTCGACGCCGACCAGCAGCTCCTCCAGGACGCGGGCCTCACCCCCCTCGCGCCCTACGCCTCGCCGGACCCCGTGGTGCAGGCGACCAAGGACCGAGGGCCCAAGCCCAAGACCCGCCTCGAGATCGTCGCCGAGCCGGCCGAGTAGGGCTCCCGGCTCGCCCCTCGGCGTCCGAGCGCGGTTGATCGAGTCCGCCTCGACGACCGCGTCCGGCCTCGCCTCCGCGACCGCCCCCGAGACGACCGGCTGGAGGGGACGCTAGGTTGACTTGTTTGCAAACAAGTCAACCTAGCGTCCCCTTATCGCGCCGCCTCCGCGGCCTCGCCTCCGCCTCCGCGTCCGCGTCCGC
Organism: Sandaracinaceae bacterium; assembly: GCA_040218145.1. Taxonomy (GTDB): domain Bacteria; phylum Myxococcota_A; class Polyangia; order Polyangiales; family Sandaracinaceae; genus JAVJQK01. The sequence continues at coordinate 18,807 of JAVJQK010000028.1, forward strand.
GACCGCGTCCGCGACCGCCTCCGCGACCGCGTCCGCCTCCGCGACCGCGTCCGCCTCCGCGTCCGCGTCCGGCTCCGCGTCCGCCTCCGCCTCCGCGTCCGCCTCCGCCTCCGCCTCCGCCTCCGCGTCCGGCTCCGCGACCGCGTTTGCCTGCGCGCGGCCGCCTCCGCCCCTACCCGGCGTCCGCTCCCGCTCCCGCTCCCGCTCCCGCTCCCGCTCCCGCTCCCGCTCCCGCTCCCGCTCCCGCTCCCGCTCCCGCTCCCGCTCCCGCTCCCGCTCCGGCGTCCGCTCCCGTTCCCGTTCCCGTTCCCGTTCCCGTTCCCGCTGCCGGCCCCGCTCCCCAGGCACGTGGTCCCTCGCGCCCTCGCCTCGCGACGATGCTCGACAGCAAGGTGAATGGCACTCGTCCTCCGCCATCGACGGTGCCGGACGCGTGCGGGCGAGTAAAGGAGGCCTACGGCCCCAGCCAACGGCAACGCTTCGGGCGCTGCGCGCCCTCGTCCTTGACTAGCCCACCCGCGCCCAGCCGCGGGCGGGGTGAGGACGAAGGGTGTCAGGTCGACATCCGGGTTGTCTCGCAGTGGATGAGTCAGATGCTCCGAATCACCGAAGAAGCGATCGTTTGGCTGCGCTCGATGAAGCCGATCTGGGAGGAGGTCGCGAAGCACGACAAGAACCTCGCTCGGCAGATGCGGGACAGCGCGGCGAGCGTGGTGGGGAACCTGGCCGAGGGCGAGAAGCGGGGCGGAGGGCACGAGCGCGAGCGGTTCGGGACGGCGTACGGCTCGGCGGGCGAGACTCGCGTGTGGCTGCTCTCGGCGGCGGCCCTCGGGTACGTGAGTGACGAGGCGGTGGAGGGGCCGGCAGACTGGGCCGACAAGGCACGCGCGACGATGTGGAAGCTGATGCATCGCGGGTGAGCGAGGCGAGGGTGGCTCCGGCTGCGGTCGGACTCACCCTCGTGTTCGCCGCGCTCCGACGAGACCAGTCCGCCTGGGCCGGCACTCCGTCCGGCACGGGAGTGTCCGGAATTTCGTGTACGTGCCGTCGGTCCTCCAACCGAAGGAGACCGTCATGACCCAGGCGAAGCGTGACAAGCCGAGTTGAGTGTTGTCGGTCGAGCAACGGCCTCGGATCCGCCACGCGGCCAGCTTTCGCGAAGCGAAAGCGCGAGCCGCGGGGGCCCCAGCGCCCCGCCGCTGGGGTCGGCGACCGAGCGCGCGGAGCGCGCCGGTTCGCGGAGCGCTGGCGCTGACGGGGACCGCGCGTGCCTAGCCGAGGGGCGAGAGAGCGCAGTCGGCGACCCGCCAGGCGGCCAGCTTTCGCGAAGCGAAAGCGTGAGCCGCAGGGGCCCCAGCGCCGCTGGGGTCGCGGCCCGAGCGAAGCGAGGGCCGGCCTAGTGCGGGAGGCTGACCGGCGAACGACGAGCGAGCGCAGTCGGCGACCGCGCCAGGGCGGCCAGCGAGCGCGAAGCGCGAGCGCGAGCCGCGGGGGCCCCAGCGCCCCGCCGCTGGGGTCGCGGCCCGAGCGAAGCGAGGGCCGGCGTAGTCCGGGAGGGGGGCCCCATGGGCGCTCTGCCCCATGGGGGGAGGGCCTGCGTTCAGGCCCTCCAGAAAAAACGCGGGCCCCATGGGCGCTCTGCCCCATGGGGGGAGGGCCTGCGTTCAGGCCCTCCAGAAAAAAGACGCGGGCCTGCGTTCAGGCCCTCCAGGAAGGAAACTCTCTTCAGCCCACGGGCGGCGGGCCGCCCTCGTACTGCACGATCGAGCTCCACGGGCCGCGGCCGGGGGCCGGCTGCCAGTTGTGCCAGATCTCGTCGTTCGGGCCGGCGTAGAAGATCTCCAGGCGGCCGTCTGCGTTCTGTCCGACCGCGAGGTCCGTCGCCTTGGCGCCGAGGCTCTCGCCGTCGCTGCCCCAGTCGCCGTTGGCCTCCATCTGCCAGAGGTTCCGGATGTGGGCGTCCTGGTCGATGTAGAACAGCTCCAGGCGGCCGCCGCGGTTCTCGGCGATGGCCACGCGCTGGGCGATGACGTTCAGGTCCTCGCGGCCGCTCCAGTCGCCGTTCGCTTCGGTCTGCCAGTCGTGCCAGACGTGGCCGTCGACGTCGGTCCAGAAGACCTCGAGGCGGCCGTCCGCGTTGCTGGCCACGACGACCTGCTTGCCCGTGCCGTCGAGCTGCTCCGCGCCGTGCCAGTCGCCGTTCGCCTCGGTCTGCCAGTCGTGCCAGAGCTGGCCCGCCGCGCCGAGGTAGAAGACCTCGAGCCGTCCATCTTCGTTGCGACCGACGGCGACGTCGATGGCCTTCTCACCGAGCTTCTCCTTGCCGCTCCAGTCGCCGTTCGGCTCGAGCTGCCAGTCGTGCCAGAGGGCGCCGTCGTCGCCGACCCAGAAGAGCTCGAGCCGGCCGTCGGCGTTGCTCGAGACGTCGAGCGCGCGGCCCTTGGCCCCGAGGCTCTCCGCGCCGTGCCAGTCGCCGCCGGGCTCGGTCTGCCAGTCGTGCTGCACGTCGCCCTCGGGCGAGAGGTAGAAGATCTCCAGGCGCCCGTCGGCGTTGACGCCCACCGCGACCTGGGTGGCCTTCACCTCGAGGCTCTCCTCGCCCTTCCAGAGCGAGTTCGGTCGGTTCTGCCAGTTGTGCCGGAGGACTCCGTCCGGCTTGATGTAGAACGCTTCCAGGCGACCGTCGTGGTTGCGGCCGATGGCGATGCGCTTCTCCGGGGGGGCGAGCTTGGTCATGAGGCTCCTCGAACGAAAAAGGCCGAAAGTCGTACGTCACTTAGGCAGCGGGGGCGCCGACTTCAAGGCTCGGCGGGGCGTGGTCTCACACCGTCCGAGTCGTCTCGCCTCACCCCCGACCGTCACGCTAGCACGGTCGGTACCGGTCGCAGAGCCCATGAAATCGTGGGTCTTTCAGGAAAAGCGAGGGGTCCGTGAGCCAAGAACGGTCACGGATCGTGGTGTCGCAGGCACATGGGGAGTGAGATGCAGGCACACGCGGAGGCGGGCGGGGATCCGATGGATCCCATCGCCGTGCTCATACGGGAGGGGCAGCACCGAGAAGCGGTAGCGGCCTGCGCCCGGGCGCACGGTGAAGCGGTGGGGAGGCTGTGCATGGCCTTGCTCGGCAGTCAGGCGGAGGCGGAGGAGATCGCCCAGGAGGTCCTGATCGCCGCGCACCGCGCGATGGGGAGCTACCGCGGGGACGGCTCCATCCGGGCGTGGCTCTGCGGCATCGCGCGGCGGAAGTGCGCGCGGAAGGTCGAGACGCGGGTGCGGCGCGAGCGGAAGCTCAAGCTCGTGCACGACGCGGAGGCCGACGCGGAGCTGCCCGACGAGACGCTCCAGAAGCGACGGCGGGCCGAGGTGGTGCGGGCCGCGCTCGAGAGGCTCAAGCCCTCCGAGCGAGACGCGGTGGTGCTCCGGTACGACGGCGGGCTCGCCTATCGCGAGATCGGGGAGGCCTGCGGGATCGACGAGGCGGCGGCGCGCAAGCGCGTCAGCCGCGCTCTCGCGCGGATGAGGACGATGCTGAAGGACCAGCTGAGCGATCAGCTGCCGAACGACGGGGCCGGACGATGAGCGAGCGAGCAGAGAAGTACGAGGCCTTCCTGGACGACCTGGCCCCGATCGTCGACGGCGACGCCGCGGTGATCGAGCGCCACGCGGACTTCCTCGTGGACGACGACGAGGCGCGCGACCTGCGCCACGAGGCCACCGCCGCGGCCGACCGGATCCGCGAGGCGGGCGCCGACTTCGTGATGCCCGTCGACTTCGAAGCGCGGGTCCTCGCCTCTCTGGATGAACAGGCCGACCTCGAGGACGACGCCGACCCTGGCCGCATCACGAATCCGGGGTTCGCGAGCCCCGACCTGCCCTCGTCGAGCGGCGTACGCAGCGCCGACGCGCCCGCCGCTGGCACGCTCGCCAAGACGGAGGCCATGCCCGCGCGCTCCGACGCGGAGTCGCCGCGCGCGAAGCCCGACGCCGCCCCGGAGACGGCCGAGAAGGGCACGAAGCGCCGCATGGGCAAGCTCCTCTTCTTTCCCGTCGCGGGCGTGATCGCCGTCGCGGCGGCGGCCGCGGTCGGGCTCCTCGTCTGGGGCGGCGACGACGCCGCGGATCCGGCGCCGCAGGTGGCCAGCGCGGGGCTCGAAGGGACGCTCGGCGTCGTCGAGCGCGCCGCGGACGACGGGCAGAGCGGCGTCTCGGTCCAGCGGCCCGGCCAGGACGGCTTCGTGGCGCTCGGCGCCGGCGAGCGCGCGCCGACCGGCTCGGTCCTGCGCACCGACGCGCGGACCCGCGCGCGCTTCTCTCTCGGCGACGGCTCGGTGGTCGTGCTCAACCACGCCACCGAGGTCGCGCTGACGGGAGAGGGCCCGCGCGCGCTGGATCTGCGGAGCGGAGAGATCGTGGCCGACGTCGCGCACCTCGCGGACGGCCCCAACCTGAACATCCAGACGCCGACCGGCGCGGTGGAGGTGCTGGGCACGGAGCTCGTGGTCAGCGCGACCGACGAGATGACGAGCGTGCGCGTCACCCGCGGCGTGGTGGCGGTGCGGGACCGGGGCGGCGCGCGCGCCGAGGTCCGCGCGGGCGAGGAGGGGATCTTGCGCCCGAGCGCGCCGCCTTCCGTGGCGCCGGTGACGGATCTGTCGAGCTCGGTCGCGTGGTCGGAGCTCGGCGCGATCGAAGCCGACGACGACGCCCGCTCCGAGAGCCTCGCGGGCATCGGCTCGCTGCGCGCGCGGCGGCCCGGTCAGCGCGGTGACCAGGAGCGCCCGCTCGCCCTCGCGAGCCACAAGGTGACGGTGCGCATCGTCGGCAACGTCGCGCGCACGGAGATCGAGGAGGTCTTCCGCAACGACGGCGACCACACGCTCGAGGGCATCTACCGCTTCCCCCTGCCGCCCGACGCGCAGATCGCGAGCCTCGCGCTCGACGTCGAGGGCCGCATGGAGGAGGGCTCCTTCGTGGAGCGCGATCGCGCGGCGCAGATCTGGAGGGGCGTGATCCGGAACGCGACGCCGGTGGCGCGGCGCGACGACAGCGAGGAGTTCATCTGGGTCCCCGGCCCCTGGCACGACCCGGCGCTCCTCGAGTGGCAGCGCGGCGGCCAGTTCGAGCTGCGCGTCTTCCCCATCCCCGCCCACGGCGAGCGGCGGGTGACCCTCGCCTACACGCAGACGGTGCAGCCGCAGGGCGCGCGCCGCCGCTACGTCTACCCCCTCGCGCACTCGAACGACGCCTCGACGCAGGTCGGCCAGTTCGAGGTCGACGTGCGGGTGGCCGGCGCCGACGGGGTCAGCCCGCGCGGCTACGCGCTCTCGACGCGCCAGGAAGACGGCGCGACGCGCCTGGCGATGGAGGAGCGCGACTTCCTCCCGAAGGGCGATCTCGTCATCGACTACGCGCTGCCGGGAGGCGAGCGTGACCTGCGCTGGTGGACCTTCCGCGGCCAGGCGGCGGAGGCGCCGCCCGAGGACAGCCGCGAGCGCGACCGCGAGGTCAACGATCTGCAGCGCCGGCTCGCCGAGGACGACCGCCCGTACGTCGCCTTCGCGCTGCGGCCGGAGCTGCCCCGCGCCACGGAGCGGCGCGCGCGCGACTACGTGATGGTCGTCGACGCGAGCCAGTCGATGGTCGGCGAGCGCTACGACCGCGCGGTGGCGCTGACGTCGCGCGTCGTGCGCGAGATGGATCGGCGCGATCGCTTCACGGTGCTCGCGTGCGACTACCAGTGCCGCGCCATGCCCGGCGGCCTGCAGGGCCCGAGCGCGCAGATCGCGGGCGCGACGGAAGAGTGGCTGGACTCGGTCGAGCCGGCCGGGGCATCCGATCTCGTGGCGGTGCTCGCGGAGGCGGTCGCGACCGCGGCGGGCGAGCGGCGGGACGGCCGGGAGCTCCACGTCATGTACGTGGGCGACGGCACCTCGTCGGTCGGCTACCGCCGGGCGGCGTCGATCTCCGCCGAGACGCGCGGGCTGGTCGAGCGCGAGCGCGTCGCGATCAGCACCGTGGGCATCGGCGGCGACGCGGACACGATGGTGCTCGGCGCCATCGCGCGGGCCGGCGGCGGGCACTACGTGCCGTACGTCCCCGGGCAGCGCGCGAGCGCGGCGGCGATGGCGGTCCTCGAGACGAGCTACGGCGCGTCCCTCGAGTCGCCCCGGCTGGAGCTGCCCGACGGGCTCAGCGACGTGGCGCCGACCGCGCTGCCGACCATCCGCGCGGGCCAGGAGGTCATCGTGGTGGCGCGCATGGATCGCGATCGCGTGCAAGGTAGCGTGCGGTTGCATGGCAGCGTCGCCGGTCGCCCCTTCGAGGAGCGCTACCCGGTGGAGCTCGTCCCGAGCGACGCCGAGGGCAACCGCTTCGTGCCGCAGCTCTGGGCCGCCAAGCAGATCGAGCAGCTCCAGCTCGAGGGCGACGGCTCGGACCGCGGACGCATCATCGCGCTGAGCAAGGGCTTCGGCGTGATGAGCCGACACACCTCGCTCCTCGTGCTCGAGAGCGAGGCGATGTTCCGCGCCTTCCGCGTCGACCGGCGCAGCTCGGTGCCCCACTGGACGGGCGACGAGGACGCCGAGGCGGGGGAGAGCGACGGCGTGCTCAACGCGGAGCAGCAGCAGGTCGGCCTCGGCGGCCTCGGCACGATGGGGGCCGGGCGCGGGGGCGGCGGCGCGCTCCGCGGTCGAAGCTCGGCGCGCGCGCGGCCCGCCCCGGCGAGCCCCGCGGCCGCGGCAGACAGCCTGGCGTCCGGCCCGGCCCAAGCCACCGGGGGGAGCGCGAGCCGCGCCATCGGCGGGGACGCTTTCTTCGGCGGCGGGGCGGTCCCGCCGATGGACCAGCTGCGCGACGAGCGCCGTAACGTCCCCGACGACGAGGATCGCGCCGCGCCGGAGCGCGAAGAGGCGTCTCGTGCGCAGACGGAGCCGGCGCCGACGCGCCGCCGCACGCGCCGACGCCGTGGGCCCGGCCAGTGGATGCGACGCGTGTGGGTGCGGACCGGCGAGGTGCGCGGGAGCGCGGAGCCGTCCACGCGGGATCGTTCCCGCGCCGACGACGCCGAGGCCGCGCTCCGCGAGAACCCGGACAGCCGCGACCGACACCGCGACGCGTACCGGGCGCTCGCCCGGGCGGAGCGCCTCGACCGCGCGCTCGAGGTGGTCGACGCGTGGATCGAGCGGGATCGCCTCGACCCCGAGGCCCTCACCGCGAAGGCCGACGTGCTCGGGCGCATGGGGCGCCGCGACGAGGCGCTCCGACTCCTCACGGGCACGGTCGATCTCAGCCCCGACGGCGCGACGCTGCACCAGCGCCTGGCGCGGGCGTTCGAGCGGGTCGGTCGCGAGGAGCGCGCCTGCGCCCACCGCATCGCGCTCGCCGAGATCGACGAGAGCGACGCGAGCGCGGTGGCCGACGCGATGCGCTGCGAGCGCGCGCTCGGCCGCGACTCCGCGGCGACCCGGCTGCTCAGCTCGGTGCGCGACGCCAGCGTGCGGACCCGGGCCGAGCGCCTGGCCCAGCGCGAGGACGAGGGCCGACGCTTCCGCGGCGACTTCACGGTCGAGGCGGAGTGGCGCGGTGACGACGACGTGGACGTCTCGATCCTCACCCGGCAGGGCACGCGCCTGAGCTGGATGGGCGGGCGCACCACGGTGGTCGGCGACGACGCGAACGGCCGCGGCCGCGAGCGCCTGGGTCTGCGCTGGACGGCGCCCGGCACCTACGTCATCGAGGTCAGCCGGACGGACCCGAACGACACGCGCGAGATCCGCGGGCACCTCGACGTGCGCGTCCTCGGCCAGCGCCAGCGGGTCCCCTTCACGCTGCGCGGTGAGCGAGAGGCGGTGGCCCGCGTGCGGGTGCGCCGCGAGTCCCGCCTCGAGCGCGTGACCGGCACCGTCAATCCGGGGTTCTGAGCGAGCGCTTCGTCGCTCACATGGAGAGCAGCGCCATGCGCCCGCCGTGCTCGTCGCGGAGATCGCGGCGGGTGCGCGGGCGGTCGAGCCAGTCGTCGATGCCCAGCGCGATCGGGACCAGCGGCGTGGCGCGGATGTGGTCGGCGCCGTCGAGCTCGTTGACGTAGCGGCTCATGACGTTGAGCACCTCGCTCATGCCCTCGAGCACGTCCTCGCTCGGCTCGGTCTTGCGCATCTCCTCGCGCGCGCCGTCGGGGAGCATGAGCAGGCGGCCGCCGAGCTCGATCGCCGCGGTGGCGTCGACCAGGAACGCGCCGCGCATCTGGCCCTCGTCGTCGACGAGGCGCGTGATGTAGCCGAGCGCGGCGAGGTCGCCTTCGATGGGCTCCTCGGAGACGCGCACGCGATCGCCGAGCAGCGAGGTCAGGCCACGCTCCCAGGTCGGGGCCTCCGGCATCGGGAGGGCAGGGAGAGGGGGATCCTCCGCCGCTTCGGCTTCCCCCGCCGCATCCGCTCCTGCTTCTGCATCCGCTCCCGCGTCTGCATCCGCATCCGCGTCCGCACCCGCATCCGCTGCCGCACCCGCGTCCGCATCCGCTCCTGCGTCCGCTGCCGCATCTGCATCCGCTGCCGCATCCGCGTCCGCTGCCGCATCCGCTGCCGCATCCGCTGCCGCATCCGCTGCCGCATCCGCTGCCGCGTCCGCATCCGCATCCGCTGCCGCGTCCGCACCCGCGTCCGCTGCCGCGTCCGCACCCGCGTCCGCTGCCGCATCCGCTGCCGCGTCCGCCGCCGCATCCGCTCCGGCTGGCGCATCCGCTCCGGCTGCCGCACCTGCGACCGCTGCGGCATCCGCATCTGCGACCGCTGCGGCGTCCGTTTCTGGGACCGCCGCCGCATCTGCTCCCGCTGCCGCATCCGCGACCGCTCCTGCTGCCGCATCCGCTTCAGGGCTCGGCTCTGCGGCGGGAGGGCTCGCCGCGTCCTCCGGATTCGCTCCGGCGGGGTTCGCCCCGGCCGAGCTCGCCGCTTCGGGGCTCGTCGCCGGGGACGGACTCGCCGCCGCGGGATTCGCAGCGTCCGCTGGACTCGCCGCCGCGGGGCTCTCAGCCGAAGCCGGGGTCGCCTCTGCGGGCGGACTCGCTTCCGCCGGACTCGCCGCCGGGGCCGGAGTCGGGTCCGCTGCCGGGCTCGCCTCTGCGGGCGGGCTCGCGGCCGCCGGGCTCGCTTCTGCGGCGGGGCTCGCCGCGGCCGGGCTCGCCGCGGCGGGGGGATCTTCGCCCGCTCCCGGGCTCGCGCTCACCGCTCCTGGGCCCGCGGAGGCGGGTGGGCTCGCGGCGGCGGGGGAGGCCGCGCTCGGGGCTGCGCCTGGAGAGCCTGCGCGCGCGGGCTCGCCCATGGGGGACGCCGCGGCGCCAGATCCCGAAGACAGGTGCATCACCAGCTCTCGGATCTGCGCTTCGAGCTCCACCACGCGCGTCTGCAGCGCGTCGAACTTCTCGGCCGTGGGGAGCTCGGCCCGCTCCTCCTCGCGCTCCCAGCCTTCGTCGGCGACGCGGAAGGCGCAGTCGCCGGGCGTCGTCTCGAGGTCGGAGAGCAGCGCGTCCGTCTGCGCGACCAGCTCGACCGCGCTCGGGAGCGCGGCGAGCCTCCGCAGGATCGGACCCTCGCCTTCGATGAAACGCGGCGTCGGCCGGTACCGGGTGGGGCCCACCCGAACCAGCTGCTCCAGCTCCAGCACCCACCGTCCGTCCGCCCGCTGGAGGCGGACCGGCGTGGGTGGGCCGAGCAAGTCTGCGCGATCTCGCATGACGACTACGAAAGTCATCGGTCGGATCCCCGATCCACTTGAGGGGGAGGTGCAGCGAGTCACCCGGAACAGCAGTGAGTGGCAGAACCCCGCGAGCCATCGGCGCGCGAATCAAGGAGCGACGACGAGGAATACCCCGAGTATTTCGAGGAGGAGTGACGCCGAGTCGCGCGTCGAGGGCCGAGGGGGCGGCCATGAATCGCTGGTCCGGGTGACTAGCTGCTACCCTGAGGTCGTGGTCCGACGCGTTCGCACGTTCGTCCAGTTCGGGTCGAAGACCGTCGAGCTCACGCCGGGGGAGACGATCGTCGTCGGTCGATCGGCGCGCTGCGACGTCGTGCTCGACGACGATCTCGCGAGCCGTGAGCACTGCAAGATCTCGTTCGAGGGCGGCGCGGTGTTCGTCGAGGACATGAACAGCCGCAACGGCGTGCTGGTGAACGGGCTCCCCCTCGAGGAGCGTCAGCGCCTCCACCACGGAGACCAGGTCACCGCGGGGCGCAGCGTGCTCGTCGTCTCGCGGAGAGCCCACGCGCCGAAGGTCTCGGGGGAGATCACCCCGTCGCCGGATCGGCGCGCGCCCTCCGAGGAGATGACGTCCACCGGCAGCGTGGCCGAGATCCTCTCGGGCTCCGCGCGCCTCGCGCTCGACGATGGAGAGCTCGAGGTCGCCGAGCGGTCCGTCCGGAACCTCGTCGTGTCGCTCAGGGGGACGCTCGCGCGCGGGGCCCCCATCAACCCCCAGACCTTCGACGCCACCGTCGCCCTCCTGCTGGAGCTCGCGGAGCGAACGCAGGAGCGGGCGTGGCTGGAGCGGCTCCTCGAGCTGCACGTCGCGGCCTCCCGGCTGCTGGATCCGGCGTCGACCCGCCGGCTGGTGGGGCTGTGCGCGCAGATCGGGCGGCCCGGCCGCGCCCTCGAGGACTATCGCGCGCTCGCCCACTCCCAGGGCGGGCCCTCGGAGGCGACGCTGGTCGCGCTCCAGGCGGTCTGAGGTCAGAGCTCGCGATCCTCTTTGGCGCTCGGCCGCTCGGGCGCGGTGATCGACGGGCTCGAGGCGATCGCGGGCTGCTCCGACCGAGAGGGAGATGGCGCCGACGCGGACTGGCGCCACGCGTCCCACCACGCGCGCGCGGCCTGCTCGTCCCAGCGCTTCGCGTCCGCGCAGGACGACAGGGACTCTTGCAGATCCTTGGCGTTCGACGGGCGGGCCGAGGGATCCTTCTCGAGGCACCAGCCGATCACGCTCGCGAGATCCGCCGGCACGCCCTCGAGGGCGGCGGGCGCCTCGTCGCGCTGCTTCTTGAGGATGTCCGCCGTGGACTCGCCGTCGAAGGCGTGGCGGCCGCTGAGGAGGAAGTAGGCGACCAGACCGAGGGCGTAGAAGTCCGACGCCGACGACAGCTCGACCTTCGGCTTCAGCATCTCGGGCGCGACGTAGCGGGGCGTGCCGATGACGAAGCCCTCGATGGTGAGGCGCTCGCGGGTCGGGCGGATCGGCGCGACGAGCCCGAAGTCGACCAGCTTGGCGACGTCCGGGACGCCCCCCGCCTCGCAGAGCAGGATGTTCGGCGGCTTGATGTCGCGGTGCACCAGCCCCAGCTCGTGCGCCTCGCCGAGCGCGCCCGCGATCTGATGGAGGACCCGGATCGCCCGCGCGGGCGCCTGCGGGCCGTCGACCTCGACGAGCCGCCCGAGGTCGTAGCCGTCGAGGTACTCCATCGCGTAGTAGAGCGTCCCGTCCTCGGACTCGCCGTAGTCGTAGATCTCGACCGTGTTCGCGTGCGTGAGCTGCGCGCAGGCCTGGACCTCGCGCTCGAAGCGAGCGCGCCCGAGCTCCGACGTGAGCCAGCTCGAGAGCACCTTCAGCGCGGCCGGGCGGGAGAGGCGGTCGTGGCGCGCCTCGAAGACGACGCCCATCCCCCCCTCGCCGAGCTTCCGAACGATGGTGTAGGCGCCCAGTCGGTCACCGGGGCCGAGCGGCGAGAGGAAATCCACGGCTGCCCGCAGTATGACGGGCTCAGGTGGGTGGAGCGACCCGAAACTCGGTCGTGGCCCCACCTCGTGGCACCCTTCGCACATGCGGATCGCGATCTCGCTCTTCGCCGCGCTCGTCGGCTTCTCGGTCACCAGCTCCGTCGCCGCGCAAGAGGTCACGAGCCCCGGCGGGGCGCTGGACCCGACCACCTACGCGTCACTCACCGCGGACGACGAGGCGCAGGTCAGCCTCGGTGGGTTTCGGCTCTACCTCGAGCGCATCGAGGAGAGCGACCCGCAGCTCTACGGCCTCCTCGACGGACGGCTCCGCGACCTCGAGGATCGCAGCACCGCGGCCGACGTCGTCTTCGGGGTCAGCCTCGGGCTCGCCGTCGCGGGCGCGCTCGGCGCGATCCCCGCCTACGAGCTCGCGGGCGAGGAGCCGGCCATCGGGGTCCTCCTCGGCAGCGCGGGCCTGCTCCTGATCGGGGCCATCGTGCAGGCGATCATCCGCCCGGGGCACGGTGAGCTCGTCGCGCTCATCGATCTCCACGACGAGCGCGTCGGTCGCCGCTGAGGCGAGCCACGATCTCTCAGACGGGAGGCGAGGTCGCGCCGTTCACGCGCTCCATCCACGCCAGCGCCGTCGGGTGGTCGGCCACCACGCCCTGGGCCTCCGCGGTCTCGGCCGCGCAGCTGAGCTGGGAGTAGACGGCCACGTCGGCCACGGTGAGGTGCTCGCAGACGAGCCAGTCCCCGTCCCCGAGCCAGCGCTCGAGGGCCTCGAGGTGGCGATCGAAGTCGGTGAGCACGCGCTCGGGCGGCTTGCGGCCGATGCCCTGGAGGCGGAGCACGTTGCGCATCAGGGTCGGCAGCGCGCGCTCGGTCGCCTTGCGAAGGAGCGGCGGCTCCGACTGGCTCGAGCGGCGGGAGAATTCGCCCGCGTTCTCGCTCAGCCCGAAGCGAAACCAGGCCTCGTAGAAGTAGAGGCTCTCGTCGGCCCAGTCCTCGAGGATGTGGCAGAGGGCGCGCGCCTTCGGGTCGGTCGGGAAGATCGGCGGCTCGGGGAAGGTGTCCTCGAGGTAGCGGGCGATCTCCGTCGAGTCGCTGATGACGACCTCGCGGTGCTCCAGCACCGGGACCTTGCCCGTCGGGTTGAGGCGCCGGAGCCGGACCAGGGTCTCGGTGGGCGGCACCTCGTGGGTCCGATAGGGCTTCTGCTTGTAGTGCAGGAGTCGCCTCACCTTGTCGCAGAAGGGCGAGGACTCGAACTGGTGGAGGACGAGCTCGGGCATGTCCACGAGGGTAGGCGCGGAGGCGCCCGCCGCGAAGCGCGCTTCGCGCTTTTCGGGTAGCGGGCTTCGCGGTGCGTAGCTGTCTACGCGTTCAGCGCGCCGTGAAGACGAGCCGGCCGAAGCGCTCGGGGACGTGGAAATCGCCGACCATCGGAGGGGACCAGCCCACGCCGCCCTGGCCCTCCGGGCGTGCATCCAGCACGTAGAGGGCCAAGCGCCAGGTGTCCCCCGCGGACGGCGGCCCGGCGGGCGTCTGCCCTGCGTCGAACGCGCTCCAGGGGATGCGCAGCTCCGCCGTGTAGCCCTCGTCGGCCGCGTCGTCGTTCAGGGTCCCGCGCAGGGCGATCGCGCCTTCGATCCCGCTCTCCCAGCGCAGGTGGCCGAAGGGCTGGGGCACGCGGCGGCTGTCGTAGCGGGTGTCGAAGGTCTCGCCGCTCGGCGCGAGCTGCAGCTCGAAGTAGTTCAAGCCGTCCCCGTCGGGGTCGATCATCAGCTCGACCGTGTCCTGGGTCCAGAGGTGCGGGTCCTGGCCGCTCAGGTCGGCGCGCAGGTAGTCGTCCTCCACCTCGAACGCGGCGTAGAGGAACTCGGCGTCCCAGGTGAGCCGGGCGCGGGTGCGGGGCTGCCCGGGCGCGCCGGTCATGGTCTGCACGAAGGGCTCGGTCCAGGGCGCGTCCTGCCAGGCCGGGTCGTCGAGGCGGCCGTCGATCACGGGCGCGCGGCTCGCGCGCGGCGCGGAGTAGGAGGGGATGTCCGTGCGAGGCTCTGCGCAGGTGCACCCCGCACTGCACAGTATCCCACCCGAGAGCATGGCGAGCATGACCCAGCGGCTCACTCGAACGCCTCGCGGAGCGACGGGTCCATCGAGCAGATGCGCTGCTTCGCGAGGTCCACGCAGGCGCAGGTGATCTCGGCGCTCGTCAGCCGCTCCTCGCCTCGCCAGATGCGGTAGTCGAAGCGGATCTTGGCGCGGTTGATCACGCCCACCCAGGCCTCGACCTCGAGCTCGTCGTCGAAGCGCGCGGGCCGCTCGTAGCGGATCCGGACCTCGGCCACCGGGAGCCCCTTGCCGACCTCGCGCTCGAAGCGCCGATAGTCGACGCCGCGCGCGCGGAGCAGCTCCACGCGGGCTTGCTCCAGGAAACGCAAGTAGGCGGCGTGGTGCACCACGCCGCCTTGATCGGTGTCCACGTACTGCACGCGGACACCGTACCGAAAAGGAACGGACCGAAAAGGAACGTACCGAGAAGGATCGGCCAAACGCGCCGAGGGCGAGCTACTCGGCCGCGTCGGCGGCCGCGAGCTTGCGGCTGACGAGGTTGTAGACGCGCGTGAAGTCGGTCATCTCGGTCAGCTCGTCCTCGGGGATGGAGAGCTTGTAGGTGCGCTCCACCTCCGCGACGATCTCGATGGCCATCATCGAGTCGATGCCGAGCTGATCGAACGGGGTCTCGTCCGGGATCTCGTCGACCTCGCTCACCTCCGAGATGATCTCGCGAAGCTTGTCCCTGAGTGCGTCGTCCGACATGGATTCCTCTTCCTGCTCCGAAGGGATCGAAGGATCCCCTCACATTTGTCAGCACGGACCGTGCCGACTCCGTACGGGAGTCGGCGCCGAACGGTTCACGCCATCCGGTTCTCGACCAGCTCGAGGAGCTGACCGACGGTCTGGATCCCGACGAGCTGCTCGTCGGGGATCTGGACGCCGAGCTCGCGCTCCATGGCGCCGACCAGCTCCAGCGTGCTGAGCGAGTCGAGACCGAGCTCCTGAATGTTGGAGTCCTGGGTCACGCCGGAGAAGTCCTTCTCCGCGATCTCCGTCGCCATCCGCTGAAACATCTCGAACAGTTCCGACCGCTGCATCGTTCGCTCCGTCAACCTAGTGGTCCGAGGCCCACCGATTGCGGGCCGAATTTACTCGTGGGGTGGCGCGCCGTAAAGGCTCGCCGTGGAAGGCTCAGCCGCCGTCGCGGCTCTCCGCTGGAGCCGGGTGTGAGGTCAGCTCGCCGCGCTCGTAGAGCAGCTGCGTCTTGCGGCGCTGGTGCTTGCCGCTCGAGGTCTTGGGGAGGGTGCCCACGGGCGCGATCACCACGTCGGCGACCTGCAGACCGAAGTCCGAGAAGATCGTCTCGGCGATCTCCTTGCGGAGCCGATCGGCGTCGCCGCGGTTCGCCTCCGCCATCATCACGAGCTCTTCCGTCCCATCACGGACGACGCTGAATGCACAGACGTTGCCACGTCGAACTCCGTCGAGCTCGCCCACCGCCCACTCGAGGTCCTGGGGGTAGTGGTTGGCGCCCTTGATGATGATCAGGTCCTTGATGCGTCCGCAGATGTAGACGTTGCCGTCGACCGTGTACCCGAGGTCACCGGTGTGAAGCCAGCCGTCACGGATGCCGGCCGCGGTGGCCTCTTCGTTGCGGAAGTAGCCCGGCGTCACGCTCGGGCCGCGGGCCACGATCTCGCCGACGCGTCGGTCCTCGAGCGTCTCGCCCTGCTCGTCGACGATCTTCAGCTCGTGGTCGGGGAAGGGCACGCCGCAGCTGACGACCTCGAGCGCGTCGGTGGCGCCCTCCTCGGCCGGGGCGGCGATCCCGTCGCGCATCGCGGCCGGGTCGACGCGGTCGACGATCATCTCGTCGTCGCGCGGGTGGAAGGTGATCGCCAGGCAGCTCTCGGCCATGCCGTAGCTGGGCAGGAGCGCGTTGGGCGAGAACCCGCACGCGGCGAAGCGATCGGCGAACTCGAGCAGGGTCTTGGCCCGGATGGGCTCGGCGCCGCAGCCCGCGATGCGCAGGGTGCTCAGGTCGAGCGCCTCGAGGTCCTTGTCGCGCACGCGTTTGGTCACGAGCTGGTAGGCGAAGTTCGGCGCGTAGGTGATCGTGCCCTTGTGCTTCGTGATCAGCTCGAGCCACATGCGCGGCATGCGCGCGAAGTGGGCGGTGGGCATCAGCACGACCGGCAGGTCCACGATGAGCGTGCCGAGCACGAAGCCGATCAGGCCCATGTCGTGGAAGAGCGGGAGCCAGCTCACACCGACGTCGTCCGGGGTGCGGTTCAGCCCGCTCGGGCCCAGGAACGCGGTCGCGTTCGCCACGAGGTTCCCGTGGGTGACCATCACGCCCTTGGGCTTGCTCGTGCTGCCGCTCGTGAACTGCAGGAAGCAGAGATCGTCGGGGCGGATGGCGGGCCGCTCGAACGCAGGCGCCGGGCCCTCGAAGCACTCCGGCGAGAAGAGGATCTGTCGCCCCTCGAGCTCCGGGCGGGTCCGCAGCTTCTCCACGACGTCGCGGTTCTGCTCCATGCAGATCAGCGCCTTGGCGTCCGCCGCCTCGACGATGTGGGCGAGGATGTCGAGGTAGGCGTCGATCGCCTTGAAGGTCGCCTGCGGGTACATCGGCACGGGCACGAAGCCGCCGACCGAGGCGCCGAGGAAGCTCAGGACGAACTCGTGGTTCTCCGGGAGCAGCAGCGCGACGCGGTCGCCCTTCTCGAGGCCGGCCGCGCTCAGGAACGCCGCGCGCCGCTCCGCCTCCGCGCGCATGGCGGCGTACGGGTAGTAGCGCTCCTTCCGATCCAATCCGAGGAATCGAAAGCCGCGCTCCTCCCCTTCGGGGAGGCGGTAGAGCGCCTCCACCAAAGTCTGTGGCTGGGGAGCCATGGGCGCGCGGTTTCTATGGGGTCGCCGATGTGCTGTCAAGCCCACGAAAACCGGCCATGTGGCCTGTTTCGCGGCCTTGCAGCGCCCCGACCGGCCGAGCTATAGGCACCGCGATTCATGGGCCGCGTCTTCATCACCGGGATGGGGGTCGTCAGCTCGCTGGGCTTCGGTCGGAAGCCGTACTGGGAGGCGCTCGTCGAGGGCCGATCCGGCATCAGCGAGGTGAGCCTCTTCGACACCTCCAACCTTCCGCGCAACCTGGGCGGTGAGGTCAAGGGCTTCGTCGCGACCGACTACATGTCGGAGCAGGAGGCGCGCCGCATGGGCCGCTGCTCGGCGTTCAGCGTCGCCGCGGCGCGCATGGCGGCCGAGGACGCGGGGCTGACGGAGAAGGAGCTGGGCGGAGAGCGCACCGCGGTCGTGGTCGGGACCACGATGGGCGAGGCGAACGTGCTCGGCGAGCTCCAGCAGGCCTGGATCCACGAGGGCACGGGCGCGGTCCGGCCGGCCAAGCTCCCGCGCTACGGGACGACGCTCCTGCCCATCCACGTGGCGCGCGCGTTCGGCGCGAGCGGCATGGTGCAGACGCTCCCCGCGGCGTGCGCGGCGGGCAACTACGCGATCGGCTTCGCGGCCGACCAGATCCGCTCCGGGCGCGCCGACGTCGCGATCACCGGCGCGGTCGAGATCATCGAGAAGCTCGAGTACGCGGGCTTCGTCCGGCTCGGCGCGATGTCGCCCGATCTCTGCCAGCCCTTCGACCAGAACCGGAAGGGGCTCATCCTCGGCGAGGGCTCGACCATGCTCATCCTCGAGAGCGAGGAGGCGGTGGTCCGCCGCGGCGCGACGCCGCTCGCCGAGGTGGGCGGCTACGGGCTCGCGTGCGACGCGCACCACATCACGCGGCCGCACCCCGAGGGCGAGGGCAGCATCTCCGCCATGCGCCAGGCGATCCGAGCGAGCGGGCTGACGGTCGACGACATCGATCACATCAACGCGCACGGCACGGGCACCGCGGCCAACGACGCGATCGAGGCCAAGGTCATCCACGAGATATTCGGCGACCGCGCGCTGCCCGTGACGTCGATCAAGAGCATGATCGGCCACTGCATGGGCGCGTCGAGCGCGATGGAGTCGGTCGCCTGCGTGATGACGCTGCAGACCGGGATCATCCCGCCGACCATCAACTACGAGACGCCCGATCCGGACTGCCCGGTGCACGTCGTCGCGAACGAGAAGCGCGAGGCGAAGGTGGACGTCGTGCTCAACAACGCGCTCGCCTTCGGCGGCTACGACGCGGTGGTGTGCTTCGCGAACCCGGGCCGCCTGCCCGAAGGCACGGGCGAAGCGCCGGACGCGGAGTCGGACGTGGGGGGGGCGCAGTGAGGCCGCTCGCGATCACGGGCGTCGGGCAGGTCTCGCCGCTCGGGCTCGGGCTCGAGGCGCTGCGCGAGGCGTTCGCGGATCCCGAGGCGGCGGCGAAGCGCGCCTTCACGGGCGAGCCCGAGGTGCTGACCCGGGAGAAGTTCCCCGAGGCGCACTCGGCCGAGGTCTGGGGCTTCGATCCGAACGCGCACCTCGGCGACAAGGGCCACCGCAACTTCGACCGGCTCACGAAGTACCTCATCGTCGCGGCCAAGCTCGCGCTCGAGGACGCGGGGGTGAAGAAGGACGGCGAGTTCGTCGGCGCGCTCGCGCCCGAGCAGGTCGGCATCTGCAGCTCCACCGCGTACGGCTCGCTCGACTCGATCACCGAGCTCAACCTCGTCGCGGAGCTCGAGGACCCCCGGTACATCAACCCGGCGCGCTTCCCGAACACGGTGATCAACGCGGCCGCGGGCTACGTGAGCATCTGGGAGGATCTCCGGGCGCCGAACGCGACCATCGTCGACGGCAACTGCGGCTCCATCGACGCCATCCTCAGCTGCGAGACGCACCTCGCCCATCGGCGCGCGGACGCGTTCCTCGTGGGCGGCGGCGACGTGATCACCGAGGTGCTCTACCTCGCGCTGCGTCGGCTCGGCGCCATCGCGGGCGGCTCCGCGAAGTGGGCGCCCGGCGCGCGCGACAGCCAGGGCCTGCACCTCGGGGAGGGCGCCGCGTACCTGCTCGTCGAGCGCGAGGCCGAGGCGAAGGCGCGCGGCGCGCGGATCCGGGCGCGCGTCCTCGGCTACGGCACCGCGTTCGACCCGCCCAAGCGCCAGGCGCGCCTGCTCCACGCGTCGAGCAGCGCGGTGACCCGCGCGGTGCGCGGCGCGCTGAGCGACGCGAAGCTCGAGGCGAAGGACGTCGACGTGGTCTGCTCCGCCGCGGCCGGGCTGCGCCCCTTCGACGGCGCGGAGCTGTCCGGCCTCAGCGAGGTCCTCGGCGGCGTGCCCGTCGCGGCGCCGAAGGCGCTCTGGGGCGAGAGCTTCAGCGGCTCGGCCGCCCTCGGCATGGCCTCGGCCGTGACATGGATCGAGGGCGCCACGCCCGGACCGATGGTCGCCGCGAGCGAGGCCCCCTCGAAGGTGAAGAACGTCGTGGTGACGAGCGTCGGCTACTACGGCAACGTCTCCGCCGTCGTCATCGGCGCTTGACTCACTCCAGGCCGGCTTCGGGGTCGTAGACCGGGTCGGTCGCGGGGGGAGGCGCGGCGCCGCCGCCGGCCCCTCCAGCGCCGCCGCCATTGGTGGGCTGCCAGGTCGGCTCGCCAGCGGGTGCAGGCGCCGCGCCGCCGCCTGGCGACTCGCCGCCCCCGATCCAGCCGACGATCGAGAACCCGAGCAGGATCTGGAAGCCCGCTCGCTCCGCGTCGCCGCGGTAGAGCATGTTGATCTGGCCGAACGGGCTGAAGCTGAACGAGTCGGTGGCGAAGACGTGCACGCCGCCGAACGCGCCCGCCACGATGGACGCGTAGGGGTCGCGGAAGTCGGGGAAGTCGGCCGTGAAGCCGAGCTGTCCGCCGACGAACGCGGCAAGCGGGTCGCCCATCGGGAACACCGCTTCCACGAAGGGGAGCAGCGAGATCTGCCCCGCGATCGAGTCGCCCGGAGTCGCGGGGTCGACCAGCGCGAAGCCGAAGCTGGTCCTGGCGCCGATGGCCAGGTTGTCGATGACCATGTAGCTGGCCCCGAAGCCCAGCGACGAGGGCGTCACGCCGACCTGGTAGACGCCCACGACGTCCGGAAAGAAGCTGATCCCCACGACGTTGTTGTCGTTGTGAAGCCTCAGCTGCCCTGCGCTCGGCTGGGCCGCAGCGACGCTGGAGACGGTGAGCACGAGGGCGGCGCCACAGACGGCGAGCGCGGTTTGTCTGGTGTCGAGTTTCATCTGCCTCTCCCGGCGCCATCCTATCCGCTCCTCTCCCGCAGAGGAAAAATCCGTCCACTGGCCGAGCGGCTCCGATCCCGTCATGGTTCCGCCGCACATGAGCTGGATTCACGAAAAGGCGCACGCCGAGCTGGCCCGGATTCGCGAGGCCAAGGAGAAGCAGGTCTACCCCTTCTTCAAGCCCTTCGAGTCGGGCGGCCTGCACACCACGATCGACGGCAACCCGATCGTCAACTTCAGCAGCAACGACTACCTCGGGCTGACCAATCACCCGAAGGTGAAGGAGGCGGCGAAGAAGGCGGTCGACCAGTACGCGGTCGGGCTCAGCAGCTCGCGCGTGCAGGCGACCACGGTCGCGCACGTGGAGCTCGAGGAGCGGCTCGCGAAGTGGTTCGGCGCCGAGGCGTGTCTGCTCTTCACGACCGGCTACCAGGCGATGGTGGGCACCATCATGTCCTTCGCCGACAAGGACACCACGCTCATCCTCGACAACCTCGCCCACGCCTGCATCCTCGACGGCACCTTCCTCGCCGCCGGGACGCCGGCCAGCGCGCCCGAGGTCCGGTTCTTCAACCACAACTCGGTCCGCTCGCTCGAGCGCGTCCTCAAGACCAAGCAGCGCGAGAAGGCGCTCGTGCTCATCGAGGGCATCTACTCGCTCGACGGCGACAAGGCGGTCATCAAGGACATCATCGAGGTCTGCGAGCGCTACGACGCGGTCCTGTGTCTCGACGACGCGCACGGCACGGGCACGCTCGGCGCCCACGGGCGCGGCATCCTCGAAGAGCAGGGCCTCGAGGGCCGCGCGCCGCTCGTGATCAGCACCTTCAGCAAGACCTTCGGCGGCATCGGCGGCATCCTCTGGGGCGACCGCGACGTGGTCGATCACGTCAAGCACCGCGCGCGCTCGTTCCTCTTCAGCGCGTCGCTCCCGGTCCCGATCGTCCAGGCGGCGGCGACCATCCTGACGATGCTCGAAGAGGAGGGCCCGGCGCTGGTCAGCGAGCTGCACGAGAAGGCGCAGTACTTCCGCGGGCGGCTCCTCGAGATCGGCTTCGACCTCGGCAAGAGCGACACCCACATCATGCCCGTGATGTGCAACGACGAGCGCAAGGCGCTCTTCATGCACGTCGCCTTGATGGAGAACGGCGTGATGATGGTGCCGATCACCTACCCGGGCGTGAAGAAGGGCGAGGAGCGCCTCCGCGTGAACATCACCCGCGGGCACACCCGCGAGGACATGGACAAGGCGCTCGAGCTGCTCGAGATGTACGGCGAGGCGTTCTTCGTGCTCAGCGGAGAAGACCTCGGCCCGATGGAGCTCTGAGCGGCGCCGCCTCCACGCCGAGCTCCGCCTCGAGGCGCTCGAGGTGGCGGCGCGCGCCCCCGGCGAAGCGTGAGCTGGTGCCGCCCTCGGCCAGGAACAGGCGCCAGCTGCGGAGCGCGCGCTCGAGCGCGGGGCGGTTGGCGCCGCCGTCCATGCGCGCCGTCGCCTCGTGGCCCAGGGCCTCGTACGCGTGCAGCTCGTAGACCGGCTCGAAGAACACGAAGTCGAGGTGGAGCACGCTCATCGCGCCGTGAGCGCGGTGCAGCGCCGCGAAGCGCGGATCGTCGGGGGGGACGGGATCGCCGCGGAGGGCGCGGGCGGCGACCTCGAGCGCGGCGTCGGAGTCGCCGCTCCGGTCGAGCGTGAGCGCGAGGCCCCACTCGGCGAGCGACCGCGTGAACGGGTCCTCGGTCTGCTCGATCGCCGCCTCGTAGTGGGTGATCGCGGACCGCAGATCGCCGGTCAGCATGGTCACCTCCGCGAGGTTGCCGTGCACGTTCGCGCGGTCGAGCCCGCTGAAGAGGAAGGCCAGCGCGCGCTCGCTGGTCGCCGGCAGATAGAAGCGATCCTCGAGCTGCACGGTGGGGGGCAGCGCGGTGCGGAGCGCGGCCTCGTACTCGGCGCGGGCCCGCTCGAACTCCTGCCGGCGCATGTGCAGCATGGCCAGCTCGTAGGCGACGCGGTCGGGGAAGAACTCCGGGTCGAGCGCGCGCACGCGCTGCCACTCCACGATGGCCTCGTCGGCCCGGTACTCCGTGCCGCCGTCGCGCGCGGGCCGCTCCCATCGGGTCAGGGCGTAGGCGGTGTAGTAGGCCAGCTCGGCGTCGTCGGGGAGGACGCGGCGCGCGCGCTCGAAGCGCACCAGCGCCTGCTCGAGCAGCACCCAGCGCGGGGCGGCGCCGAGCGCGGGGTCGCCCGGGGAGAGCCCGTGCACGAGCTTGGCCAGGCCCTGCCGCATCCGACGCCGCCCGAGCCGCTGCGCCGGGTCGAAGATCTCCGCCCATCCGCCCTCCTGCGCGTGCGCCGCCGGGGGCGCGAGCAGGCTCAGGGTGAGGAACGCGAGCGAGAGGGAGCGCACACGGGGAGGGTAACCCCGCGTCGGTTTCGTAGCCACGCGGTGACGCCGCGAGCCGGCGCCCGCGGGCGGGTGTAAGCTGCCCCCGTGCCTCTCCGCCTTGCTTTGCCGCCGGTCCTCGCGTCGCTGCTGGTCCTCACCGGCGCATGCGATCATCGAACGACCATCCCGATGCGGAGCGACGCGGGCCGTGACGCCTCGATGGACGCGGCGCCGATGGACGCGACGCCGCCGCCGACCGACGCGCCGCCGCCCGTGTTCGACACGGGACCCCTCGACCCCGACGCGGCGTGCAGCTCGGCCACCACGCGGGCCGAGGTCGAGCGGCTGCCGGTCGACATCATCTGGATGGTGGACAACTCCTCGAGCATGCAGCCGGCCATCGAGGAGGTGCAGCGCGGCTTGAACGACTTCGCGGCCCTCATCGGCGCGCGAGACCTCGACTACCGCGTGATCATGCTCAGCCTCCGTGGCCAGGGGGAGACGACCGTGGGGGGCTCGCGCCGCTATCAGGTCTGCATCCCCCCGCCGCTCTCGGGGGACACGAGCTGCGCCGACGGGGCGCGCTTCTTCCAGGTCAGCCTGGACGTGCGCAGCACGCAGCCGCTCGAGCAGTTTCTCGGCTCCCTCGGGCAGACCGACGGCTACACGTCGAGCGATGACCGCGGCAGCGAGCCCTGGCAGCACCTCCTGCGCCCCGAGGCCACCAAGACGATCGTCGTCGTCACGGACGACAACGCGCGCATGGTGGTGCGCAGCGGTGGCGGCTTCGCGCCCGGCCCGGGCGGCGGGCGCAGCGAAGGCGACCCGGTCGCCACCGCGGAGTGGTTCGAGACCTTCGTCGGCGGCAGCAACCCGTTCAGCTCGCGCACGCTGCCGGAGGGCATCTTGCACCCGCGCTGGAGCGGCGCCTTCGACGGCTACACCTTCGCCGCGCTCTACGGCTGGGGCTCCGAGACCGACGACACGATCCGCTGCAACTACGCCGCGGGCGGCTCCCCACCCGCGAGCGGCCGGACCTACACGGAGCTCGTCCGGCGAACGGGTGGGGTCCGGGCGCAGATCTGCGCCGGTCCCGCCGCCTGGGGCCCGTTCTTCGACGGCGTCGCGAGCGCGGTCGAGCGGTCCAGCCGCATCGACTGCCAGATCCCGATCCCCGAGCCGCCGATGGGGATGTTCTTCGAGCGCGACCGCATCAACGTCTTCCTCGACGATGGCAGCGGCAGCGCGCGCCTGGGCAAGGTGCCGGGCGTGGCCGACTGCGACGCGCGCGGAGGCTGGTACTACGACGACGAGGACGCGCCCAGCGCGGTCATCCTCTGTCCGGACTCCTGCGCGTCCGTGCAGCCGAGCGCGGGAACCACCACCTCGGTGGATGTCCAGTTCGGCTGCCAGACCGTCCCAATTTGAGACTCCTTTCGCGCGCGCCGAAAACCGATCTATGGTTTGCACGCGTGTCGAGTGATCTGCAGTTCCCCACGCTGGACGCCCTGGCGGCGCGTCTCGTCGAGGAAGGCGCGGAGACCCTCCGCTTCGAGATCGACGCCCCGGTGCTGGTGCGTCGCCCCGACCCGCGGGAGGTCGTGGAGGACACGCGCTCGTTCCACACCCGGGGCGCGGCGAGCGTCTCGCTGGTGGAGGAGGCCCTGCGCCGCTCGAGCCGCCAGGCTGGTACGGGCATCTCGGCCCCGCGCGAGGGGGAGGGCATCGACGAGGTGCGCGTCGGCGCGGTGGTCTTCCTCCGCAAGCGCGCCGGCGCGACGACCTTCCAGGAGCGCATCGGCATCGGTCGCACGGCGAACATGGACGCGTGCATCCCGCTGCCGCGCATCTCCAAGTATCATGCCTTCTTGACGGAGTCGGACGGCGGATACGAGCTCGCCGACGCGCGCTCCACCTTCGGCACCGAGGTCGACGGGGTGAAGCTGGAGCCGCTGGTCGCGGTCCCGGTGGAAGACGGCGCGAACCTCATGCTGGGCCCCTACGCCTTCCGCTTCCACACGATCGGGGGCCTGATCGCGCACCTCGAGCGCATGAACCGCGTGCGCCAGGGCTGAGGCGCGCGGGGTTGCCCCCGCCGCTCGAAGGCGCCACATGACGGGTCGTGCTGGAGAACCTCCTGCGTCCGTGGATCGTCGCCCGCCTGCTCAGCGGCGGGGCCGTCGCGCTCCTGGCGCTCTTCGGCGCCTGGGTCGCGTGGAGGGTGCTGAAGCGCTGGCGGATCGGGGCGAGCACGGAGGGGCAGCTGGCCCTCGAGCGTCGCGCGGAGCTGGTGGCGGCGGTGGTGCAGGTCGCGCTCGTCTTCGCGGCCGCCAACCTGGCCCTGACCGTGCTGACCGCCGACCGGCTCACCCACTCCATCCGGGGCGCGATGTGCGCGTGGGGGGTCTTCGACGCGAGCCCCTACGGCTTCCTCGCCCTGGCCACGAGCGCGCTCGGCGCGGCGCTCTGCGCGCTGTGGGTGGTGCTCCACCGCCTGGACCTGAAGCTCGCCAAGCCCGTCCTGACCCGCCGCAAGTTCGCGGCGCTCTTCGGCCTCGCGCCCGTGCTCGTGCTCGACCTCTACGTGACGGCGCGCTGGGCGCTGGACCTCGACATGGAGGTGGTGGCGACGTGCTGCTCGCTCGGCCTCGACGACGCGCTCGGCGGCACGCAGGGCGCGGGCGGCGGGCCGCGGGAGCTCGCGGCGTGGATCGCGCTCGGCACCGGGGTGGGGGCGGTCCTCGCCTCCGCCTTCTCGTGGCGCCGGCCCGGCCGCTTCGCCGGGTGGCTCGCGGCCGGCTTCAGCGTCGCGGCGGCGGGCGCGGCCGTCCCCGCCATCCTGTGGTTCGTGGCGCCTCACGCGTACGAGACGCCGCACCATCTCTGCCCGTTCTGTCTGCTGCACGCGGACGTGGGCGGCATCGGCTGGCCGCTCTTCGGCGCGCTCTTCGGGGCGGCCCTCTGCGGCGCGGCCACGGGGCTCGTGCAGTCCCAGGGCGCGGCGAGTGCGCGCGGCGACGGAGCCGCGGTGGACGCGCTCTCCAGGCGGCTCAGCGGCTGGGCCGCGATGGGGTGGCTCACCGTGCTGCTGCTCGGCGCCTGGCCCGTCGCCCGATACGCGTGGATCACGGGCGGCGCTTCGCTCTTCGGAGGCACGTGATGCGTTCGGTCTGTCTGGCTCTCTCGCTGGTCGTCTCTGCCTTCGCATTCGCGGCGTGCGGCGACGACGACGTGGACGAGCGGGTCCGCTGCGCGACCTGCGGCATGGTGGTGCCCGAGGACAGCGGCTGGCGGGCCGGCGGCGAGTCGCTCGCGTTCGACGCCCCCAAGTGCCTCTTCCGCCGCATCCACCGCGAGGGCCCGGTCGAGGGGGCGTGGGTCATCGAGTACTACAGCCAGGAGCGCGCGCCGGCGGCGGAGCTCTTCTACGTCATCGGCTCCGATCTCGAGAGCCCGATGGGGCGCGACCTGGTCCCGGTGCGCGGCCGAGAGGCGGCGGAGCGCCTGCGCGAGGATCACCACGGCGAGGCGGTGCTCTCCTTCGACGAGGTGAGCGCCGAGATCGTCGAGGCGCTGTTCGCGCCGCGCGCCTGACTCAGCAAGCGCGCTCGGTATCGTCAGCGCAGAGCGCGTCGATGAGGGCCCGCGCGGTGTCCTCGAGGCCCCGCAGACCGGCCGCCCGGCCGAGCGCGATGGCCGCGTCCGGCGTCTCGCCGTTCAGGAACGCGCGCAGCGCCATGATCGCGCCCGCGCGGTTGCCCGAGCCGCAGTGCAGGATCACCGGGCCGTCCGCCTCCGCCAGGAGCGCGTCCACCTCGCGCGCCACGTCCGCGGTGACGCCGTCCGCGCCCGCCACCGGCACGTGCGCGAAGCGCATGCCCAGCGCCTCGGTCTGTGCCCGCTCCTCCGCGAGCCCGCCTTCGGCCTCGGTCCGGAGCGAGATCACCATCACCACGCCCGCGTCGGCCGCGGCGCGCAGGTCGGCGCGGCTCGGCGGGCCGCCGGTGATCACGCCGGGCTCGGCCTCGGCCTGGTTCGGGAGCGCGAGCCGGGTCGGCTCGGAGGTCGGCTCGGAGATTGGCTCGGAGAGAGGTGGTGTGCCCCCACCGCACGCGGAGAGCGCGAAGGCGGAGACACAGAAGGCAAACAGGGCGATGCGTCGCGTCACGCCGCCCACGTAGACACTCAGCTCGGCGCGTCGAGGGCCCGGACCGCGTTGGCGAGCATCACGGCGGCCACCGCGATGAGCACCCCGGTGAGCGCCGTCTGCAGGGTGCCCAACAACATCAGGCCGATGTTGGCCACGCCGCCGTAGTCGATCTCCACGACCCGGTAGGCGATCATGTTGCAGCACGTCGTGAGGATCTCGAGCGCGCCCGCGCCGATGAGCAGGTAGCCCGCGGTCGGCTTGGCGGCGCGCACCACCGTCGCGCCCACGCCGAGGTAGGCCACGCCGATGAGGACGGCGAAGAAGGTGTAGAGCCAGGGAATCAGAGCGCTCACGCCGGGCCTCCCGTCTCCATGAGCCGCGTCTGCAGATGGCGCGCGAGCAGCACCAGCCCCGCCAGCAGGAGACCGGTGGAGAGCAGCCAGGCGAAGAGCCCGAGCAAGCTCGGCAGCGAGCCGAGCGTGTCGAGCAGCTCGTATTGCTCCGCCTGCATCAGCGCGCCGGGGAGGCTGCTGCAGCAGAAGAAGCCCCACCGCACCAGCCCGCCGCCCGCGAGGAGATAGCCCGCGGTCGGGTACGCTTTGCGCACTGGCACGAGCCCCACGACGATGAGCGCGACGGCGGTCAGCCACCCGATGCACCCGTCGAGTGAGCCGAGGCCGCTCATGGCTTCCGCTTCCATGGGGCGCACGGTATCAGCTCCAATGCGCGTCGGGGGGGGATTCGCTAGCAGTCCGTCGAAGAGCCTCGCTCCTCGTCTCTCGGGCGGGACGACCCGTCGCTCGGCCCGTGTCTCCTCGAAAATGCTCAAGCATTTCCTCGTCGCCCCGAACCGAGAACCGGGCCGTCGCGCTCCGAGATCCTTCGGGCTCGGTACTTCAACGGCCTGCTACCCGTCGAAGAGGCGCCGCTCGAGCGCGCGCGCGTCGTCGCCTGTGACGTGGGCGAGCACGGCCCGAGCCATGCGGCCGTCGTGGGGAGCGAGGAGGGCGGGGAGGGCCGCCTCGAGCTGCGCGAGGCTCGGCTCGAAGCCGGTCCCCGCGTGATGGTCGCGCAACCAGCGGCGCGCGGCGTCGAGGTCGCGGCTCCTGCGCATCGCGCGCTTGAGCCGGAGCATCGCACGCATCCATCCGTGAAACGCCGCGAGCGGGGGAGCCCAGTCGGGGACCGGCCCGCCCTCTCGCGCCGCCTCGAGCGCGCCGATCCGCGCTTCGATGACCCGCATCGGCAGCCGATCGATCTCGCGCAGCGCGCCCGGGAACTCCGTCGCGAGCGCGCGCATCTCCGTCGGCGCCGCGTCGTCCCCGCCGCGCGCGTGGGCCTCGCGCATCGCGCGCATCCGCCGGTACTTGTCCAGCAGCGCGTCGAGGATCTCGGAGTGCACGCCGAAACCGTAGCTGGTAGGCCCCGACGCAGCACACCGAAGGAGGCGCACCATGACGCTGGTCGACCTGAGCCACGTGATCGAAGCCGGCATGACCACGTACCCGGGCCTGCCCGGCCCGATCCTCTGTGACTTCCTGAGCCGCGAGGCGTCGCGCGCGCTCTACGACCCGGGCACGAGCTTCCACATCGGCAAGATCGAGCTGGTGGCGAACACCGGCACGTACGTGGACGCCCCGTTCCACCGCTACGAGGACGGCGTCGACGTAGCCGGGCTCCCGCTGACGAGCCTCGCCGACCTCGACACGGTGGTCGTGCGCGCGCCGCACGCGGACGGCCGCCGCGTCGACGTCGACGCCCTGCGTGGCCTAGACGTGAGGGGCCGCGCGGTGCTGGTCCACACCGGGTTCGCGGCGCGCTGGCGCACCCCCGCCTACCTCGAGGGGCACTCCTTCCTCACCGAGGCGGCGGCGCTGCATCTCCGCGACGAGGGCGCCGCGCTCGTGGGCATCGACTCCCTCAACATCGACGACACGCGCGGCGGCGCGCGCCCCGTGCACAGCGCCCTGCTGGGGGCCGGCATCCCCGTCTGCGAGCACCTCACCGGCCTCGAGCAGCTCCCCGACGCGGGGGCGCGCTTCTTCGCCGTCCCGCCGAAGGTCCGCGCCCTCGGCACGTTCCCCGTCCGCGCGTTCGCGCTGACATGACGAGCTCAGTCGTCGACGACCGAGCCGTCTCGCATCGAGACGCAGCGGTCCACCCGCGGGTCGTCGGCGAGGCGAGGGTCGTGGGTGGCGGCGACGATGGTGGTGCCTTCGTCGCGGAGCGAGGCGAGCAGATCCACGATCTCGCGGGCGTTGTCGGTGTCGAGGTGCGCCGTGGGCTCGTCGAGGAGGAGCACCGGCGGGGACAGCACGAGCGCGCGCACGATCGCGGCCCGCTGGCGCTGGCCTCCGCTGAGGCGCGAGGCGCGCGTGTCGATGCGGTCGCCCAGGCCGAAGCGGGTCAGCAGCGCCTCGGCGCGATCCGCCTGCGCCTTCGTCGCGCCGCCGAGCGGGACGAGGGGCAAGAGCAGGTTCTCGCGCACGCTCATGCCGTCGATGAGGGAGAGATCCTGGAAGACGAACCCGACCTTGGTCCGACGGACCGCGGTGCGGTGGTGATCGCGCAGGTGCGTCAGGGACTCGCCGAGCACGTGCACGGCCCCCGAGGTCGGCGTGACCATGCCGCCCATCAGGCCGAGCAGGGTCGTCTTGCCGGAGCCGCTCGGGCCGCGCAGGACCCAGAGCGCGCCCTCGGGCACCTCGAGGCGCACGCCCGCGACCGCGTCCACGCGGGTGGCGCCATCCAGATAGCGCTTGCGCACGTCCTCGAGGACGATGGCGCTCACTCGCCACCTCGGAGCGCCTGGTCGGGGTCGATCATCGAGGCGCGCCAGGCGGGCACGACGCTGATCGCCACGAAGGGGATCACCACCGACGCGAGGAGCGCGAACGCCTGCACCGGATCGAAGGACGGCACGAGGCGCATGGGCGGGCGGAGCGCGCTCCAGCCGAGCAGCGCGTCGAGCAGGCCGGGCGCGTCGAGCCAGAACACGTAGACGTAGGCGAGCACTCCGCCGAGGGTCGCGCCGAAGACGGCGACGATCGCCGACTCCCACATGCGCGCGGCGAGCACGTCGCCCGTGCCCCAGCCGACCGCCTTGAGCACCCCGATCTCGCGGCGCTCGTCGCGACCGAGGCCGGTCAGCCGCTCCCAGGCGAGCAGCAGGAAGGCGGCGAGCGCGGGCAGGAAGAGGAGGGCGAGCAGCCCGCCGCGCGTGTCGAAGGTCAGCTCGTAGGTGCGCTCGAGCAGCCGCGCGTCGAGCACGCGGGCGCCGGGGACGAGCGCCCCGATGCGCTCCGTCAGCACGCTCGCCTCGTCCTGCGTGGTCAGGTCGATGGCGAGATCGGTCGCGCTGCCCTCGGGCATGCCCAGCAGCCGACGGGCGTGGGTGGGCGTGGCCACGATGAGATCCGCGGTCCGGATGGCCGCGTCCTCGCCGAAGACGCCGACCACCTCGCTGAACTGCACCTCGCCCTGGACGGGGATGCCGATCTCGTCGCCCACCCGCAGACCCAGGAGATCGGCGATGGACGCGCCGACCGTGACCTCTCCGTCCTCGGTGGGGAGGCGACCGTCCTCGAGCACGTGCGCCTCGGTCGCGCCGACCACGGTCACGTTCGCCTCGAGCGCGACGAAGAAGTAGTAGCCCCAGACGCGCGGGGTCACGCGGCGGACCGCGGGGAGGGCCGCGATCTCCTCGCTCACGCTCACGTCGATGAGCGCCGGGCGCCCCGCCACGAGGCGCTGCACGGTCAGGTCGGGCATGCCGCCGGTGCCGCGCGCGTACTCGGCGCGCAGCGCGTCGGTCAGCAGCAGCGCGGCGCCGAAGAGCGCGATCACGAACGCGAGCCCCACCGTGAGCGCGAGGCTCTTGCCGAGCCGGCGTCGCAAGCCTCCGAGGGCGAAGTCGATCAAGGCGAGCTGACGCTTCATCGCCGCACGATCTCCACCCCGCCGACCCTCAGGATGGCGCGCGGTGGGCCGATCAAGGCGCCCGCGGGATCGACGTCGGGGGCGCCGGGCAGATCGCTGACCGCCGCGCCAGGCTCGGCCTGAGAGGGGTGACGCAGCCAGCGCTCCGCGCTGCTCAACACCAGGTCGGGCAGCCCGAGCCGCGCGGCGGCGCGCGTGTCTTCGTCGTGGATCGGCCGTCGCAGCGACGCGTCGACGGCCACCGCGATCACAGAGAGCGCGAGCGCCACCAGCGCCGCCGCGAGGGCGCGCAGCCGAGGGGACGCCATCACGGTCCGAGCACGCTCAGGAGCAGCTGGGTGAGGATCGCGTTGGCGACGAGCACCGCGATCGAGACCGCGACCACCGCCGTCGTCGTGGAGCGGCCGACGCCCTCGGTCCCGCCGCGCGTCCGCATGCCGAAGTGACAGCCGAGGAGCGTCACGAGGAAGCCGAACACGGGCGTCTTCGCGATGCCGCTGACGAGATCCTCGAGGTCGATCGTGTCGATCGCGGTCGAGAGGAAGAAGGGCATCGAGATGCCGAAGGTCACCTTGCAGACGATCATCGCGCTGCCGATGCCGAGCACGATCGCGAAGCA
Source organism: Sandaracinaceae bacterium (assembly GCA_040218145.1). Taxonomy (GTDB): domain Bacteria; phylum Myxococcota_A; class Polyangia; order Polyangiales; family Sandaracinaceae; genus JAVJQK01. The sequence continues at coordinate 49,876 of JAVJQK010000028.1, forward strand.
CGCAAGCAGGGGCATCAGCAACGTCCCGGCGAGCACGCGCGGCACGACGAGCTTGCGGATGGGGTCGGCGCCGAGCGCGCGGATGGCGTCGATCTGCTCGGTCACCGCCATCGAGCCGAGCTCCGCCGCGATGCCCGCCGCGATCCGGCTGCCGACCACCAGGGAGGTCAGCGAGGGCGCGAGCTCCCGGACCATGCTCAGCCCGACGATCCGCCCGACGCTGTCCCGGGCGCCGAAGCGCTCGAGCGAGTAGGCGAACTGGATCGCCATGACGATGCCGACGAAGATGGCGGTGGCCGCGGCGATGCCGAAGCTCTTCACGCCGAGCTGCTCCATCTGGTAGACGAACGCGCGCGGCTCGAAGCGCGTAGTGAAGAGGGCGCGGACGGCGCGGAAGGAGAGCCGGGTGACGCCGCCCGCCTGCCGCATGAAGGCCATCACGCGGCGGCCCTGACCCCGGAACACGCGGTCGAAGAAGCCGGCGCGCGCCTTCGCCTGCGCGGTCACGGCGTCCCCACGTCCGTGCTGAACTCACCCACGAAGCGCTCGAACACGCGAGAGGCCTCGTCGAAGGCCTCCGCGTGCGTCACGAGCGCGAAGTCGTACGTGCACTCGTCCTTCTTCATCACGTAGAGCAGCAGCTCGCGGGGGACGCCGTCGAGCCGCGCGCGGACGTGGGAGCGCAGCGCCTCGCGGCCGTCCATCGGGACGCGATCGCTGCTGACCCAGTCCCGGTCGGTGAAGCCGATGAGGAGGTGATTGGTCAGCGACGTCAGGGGCACGTCCTGGAACGGATCGCAGGTCGAGTTGACTTGCACCACCGCCTCGAGCGCATCGTGGTGCCAGGCGAGGTCGTTCTGGTCGACGCCGATCCGGTCCCAGCCCTCGCCGAGGTCGCCGATGCGATAGCGCGCCTCGCCGTCGGCGTACACCCCGCCGGTCAACGTCGCGCCGCCTCCACACGCGCCGAGGAGGATCGCGAAGGGGACCGCCAGCAGGTGCCGTCGCATCGGCACGGATATAGGCGGCCCCCCCCAGCGGCGCAATGACGCGCCCTCCGAGCGAGGGCGTCAGTCGATGGCGGCGGCGGGGAGGGACGCGGTCAGCTCGCGCAGGTGCGGGACGCGGGACTCGAGGAGGGGGAGCTGGCGGCGGAGGATGGTCTGCGTGACGTCCTGGAGCGGCAGGGTGAAGAAGAAGCAGAGGTTGTGGAGGATCCAGCGGTCCGCCTGCAGGATGGACAGGCCGTCCGGGTCGCTGCCGACCTCGGGGATGGAGCCCCGCTCCAGCTCCTCGAGGAGGCGGCGCGTGCCGTGCTGGTAGGCGTCGACCTCGAGGGGGCCGAAGTCCACGTGGAGGAGGGCGTAGACGCCCGCGGCGACCAGCCGGCGGTAGACCGGGAGCTGCTCGCAGACGAGGTGGTAGCCGAGCTCGTGGGCCTCCTCCTCGCCGAGGCCCTCCTCGAAGCCCCAGCTGCCGTCGCCGCTCGCGTCTCGTCCGCAGAAGACGACGAGCTGGCTCTCGTCTCCCGTTCGTCGGACGGCGGCCAGCATCTCGAGATCGAGCGGCGCGGTGGTCGGACCCTCCCGCCGGTATCGCTCGAGCCGGTCGCGGCCCACCCGGACTCGCTCCGTCGGTGAGAGGATCCAGGCTTTGCGCACACCCGCCGTCGTGTCGATGCTGCGTTCTTCGACGCGTAGGCCCATCCCCCGTGGAGGCTCCTCTCCCTCGCCCTCAGCGTAGCGGCTGGGTCCCTCGGCACAAGGGTGGCTGAGCCCGGATCCGGCTCAAACGAGCCCCTCGTCGAGGCGCCGCATGCCCTCGAGCAGCAAGCCCTCGGCGGAGGCATGGATCACCCGCGCGGGCGGCTCGAAGCGGGGGTCGAGGGTGAAGCGGCCGCGGTCGAGCTTCAGCAGGGCGTAGAAGGCCTCCTCGCCCGTGCGCTCTCCGAAGCGCGCGTCGTGGATCTGACCCTCGCAGAAGTGGATCTCGCCGCGCTTGGCGCCGGCCACGATCTGGAGCCGCCCCCCGCGCCGCCCGTTGGCGAGGATCTGCACGACGTCGGGCAGCGACATCTCCTCGAGCGATCCGCTGACGCCGCTGGCCTCCTGGCGAGACGCGCCCTCCACCGCCTGGCCCGCCTTGGTCGCGACGACCTCGGGCGAGGCCGGCTTGACGACGTAGTCGGTCGCGCCGAGCTCGAACCCCTTGGTGACGGACTCGCGGTCCGCCCGACCGGTCAGGAACAGCACCGCCGGTCGGTCCGTCTCGCCGAGCTCTCGCACGCGCTCCATGAGCGTGAAGCCCTCGCCGCCCGCGCTCAGGTCCACCTCGGTCACGATGACCTCGGGCGGGCGCTCCGCGAGGAGGGCGAGCGCGGCCGGGAGCTCGCGCGCCACCTCGACCGCGAACCCGTGCTCGATGAGGCGCATCTCGAGCACCGTCGTCTCCTCGGGGTCGGGATCCACGATCAGCACCCGCGGGCGCGTGCCGAGCCGCTCCGCGCCGTCGTCGCCGACGACCACGTGCCGCAGGAGATCCACGAGCGTCGGGTCGAAGAGCTCGCCGCCGAGCTCCTTGAGCACGCTGAGCGCCTGGGGGATCGAGAGCACGCGGCGGTAGGGGTTCTTCGAGTTGGTCGTCAGGTCGGAGTAGGTCTCGACGATGGCGAGGACCCGCGCGCCGTAGGGGATGTCCTTGCCCGCGAGCCGATCGGGGAGGCCTTTGCCGTCGAAGCGCTCATAGAGGTGACCGAGGATCTTCTTCGTGTCGGGGGGGAGCTGGGCCGAGGCAAAGAGCTTGACCGGGGACAGGCGCGACTTGGTGGCGCGGCCGCGGTGGCCTTCGTGGCGCGCGACGTTGAGCGCCGTGAGGTGGAGATCTCCTCCGGTCTTGCCGAGGTCGTGGATGTAGGCCGCGACGACGAGCGCGTGCCGGTCGGCGCCGCTCAGCCCGACCCGCTCCGCCACGAGTCGGCAGAGGCGCGCCACCTGACCGCTGTGCCCTCGCAGCTCGCCGCGATCGCGGTCGAGGAGGGACACGAAGACGTTCAGGGTCTCGAGGTAGTCGTCGAGCGAGACGCGGGGCGTCTCGTCGGTGCCCGAGAGCGGAGAGTCGATCGGGATGGTGCCCTCGAGGGGGACCGGCGCCGGCAGCGGCGCGGGCGCGACCTGCGGCGCCGGCTCACGGGGCGCGACGCGCGCGGTGGGCGGCGCGTCGGCCGGCGGCGGATCGATCGCGGGCCCCATGAAGGCGAACGGGTCGGCGAAGTCCGCGTCTCCGTGCTGGGCGCTGCCGCTCGCGGTGACGCTGCCGAACTGGCCGCCCTGCGACGGCGCGCTCGGGCCGCCGACCCGCGTGGTCTCGAACGGATCGAGCTCGCCGTAGTCCGGCATCTCGCGCGCGAAGAGCTCCTCGAAGGCGCGGGCGTGTCCGGCGTAGAACTTCTCGATGGCGGCGGCGATCGCCGCGGGGCGCGCCACCAGTGAGCGGACCTCGCGCACGCCGCTCACGACCTGCACCTGCTTCTCCAGATCGTCCTCGCCGGGTGCGGCGACCACGATCGAGAGCTGCTGTGCTCGCCGGTCGAAGACGACGGGGAAGACCTGAAGGCGCTCGGCGAGCTTGCGCGGGATGCGCTCGAGCGTCTTGCGTTCGATGTTCGCCTTGCTCAGCCGCTCGGTGGAGACGAAGCGCGTCTGGTAGTGCGACGCGAGGAGCTTGAGCAGCTCGGCCTCTCTCATCGCGCCCGTGTCGAGGATGGCCTCCTCGACCCGGTCGCCGGTGCGCTGCGCTTGATGCAGGGCTCCCTCGTACTGCGCTGGCGTCAAGACGCCACGCTCCTTCAACCACGAGAGCACATGCATGCCCCGTGGACGATCCGCTCCGAGCGCACGAGAGCCGCCGCGCACGCCGAGAGTCTAGCAGCCCGGAGAAGCCCTGAGCCCGAAGTATTTGAGGCCGCCGCGCAGTGGTCAGGGGGCGCGCTGGAGCAGCACCCAGCCCGCGCCGGCCGCGGCGGCGACGAAGACCGCGAGCGCGAGTGTGCGTCGGCGCCTGGGGGCCGCGCGCGCCTGACCCCGCTCGGCGCGCAGGCCCGGGCCGACGACCACGCCCACCGCGAGGGCGGCGACGAGCGCCGCGACCACGCTCGTGAGCACGGCCGCGTCGTCCGCCGCGTCCCCCCAGAGCGCCGCCTGGCTCTGACGATCCGTCCACGCCGGCGCCACCACCGCCACGCCGAACGCGCCGACGGCGGTCGAGCCGAGCAGCGCCCGCCGCAGCCACCGGCGCGCGCGCGGCTCGGACACCGGCTCCTTGCCGACGATCGTCTGGGCGACCGCGGGCTTCACCTTCATCGGCCGCCCGAGCGCGTGGGTCGCCGCCGCCAGGTAGGCGAGCATCGACAGGGCCCCGAGCAACGAGGTCGGCAGATCCAGGACCTCGCGCTCGACCAGGGCCGGGCGGAGCGCGACGGGGAGCGCCAGCGCCACCGGGCCGGCGGCCAGCAGCACCCAGCGCGCGGCCTCTCTCCGCGCGCGCGCGTTCAGCACGAGCCCGGAGGTCAGCGCGGCCACGGGGACCGAGGCGTACAGCACATCGGTGAGCCCGAGGTCACCCATCCGGCCCAGCGGGAACGCGACGATCACCACCCAGGCGTTCAGTCCGAGCAGGCCGATGCGCCACGCGTCCGCCGCGTCCGCGCTCCGGCGGGCGGAGGCGGTTTCCAACGAAGCTGTATGGGGATCGGCGCTCATGAGCTAGACTGCACGCGTGAAGCTGTGCCCTCAGTGCAGTACCCCCAACGACGACGACGCGCGCTTCTGCGCGCACTGTGGGGCGGGGACGGACGAGGCCCGACCCGACCCCCTGATCGGTCGCACGGTGGGGGGAGCGTATCTGCTCCAGGAGCTCGTCGGCGTGGGCGGCATGGGCCGTGTCTATCGCGCCGAACAGAACATGTTGGGCCGCACGGTGGCGGTCAAGGTCATTCACCCGCACCTGCTGGGTGACGATCAGACCGTCGCGCGGTTCTACAACGAGGCGCGCGCGGCCAGCCGACTGAACCACCCCGACAGCGTCTCGATCATCGACTTCGGTCGGACCGAAGACGGCATCCTCTACCTCGTCATGGAGTACCTGGCGGGGAAGGACCTCGCCCACATCCTGGCGGAGGAGGGCCCGCTCCCGTTCGGCCGCATCTGCCGGGTCGCGCGCCACGTCTTGAGCGCGCTCGGCGAAGCGCACGCGCTCGGCGTCGTGCACCGCGATCTCAAGCCCGAGAACGTCATCTGCCGCACCGTCCGCAAGGGCGCCGAGCAGATCAAGGTCGTCGACTTCGGGCTCGCGCACATCGTCGGGCCGGGCGGCACGTCCATCACCACGCCCGGGCTCGTCTGCGGCACCCCCGACTACATGTCGCCCGAGCAGGGCAAGGGGGAGACCGTCGACGGGCGCGGCGACCTCTACAGCGTCGGCGTGGTGCTCTTCGAGATGCTCACCGATCGCCTCCCCTACGAGGACGACACGCCGACCAAGGTGGTGTTCAAGCACATCCACGATCCGACCCCGGATCCGCGGGAGACCGCGCCTCATCGCGCCATCCCGGACGACCTGGCCGAGGTCTGCCTCAAGGCCCTGCGGAAGAAGGCGAGCGAGCGCTTCCAGTCCGCCGACGAGATGTACGAGGCGGTTCGCAAGATCGAGGAGCGGCTCGAGGCGGCGAAGAACGCGTCGATCACCACGTGCCCGAGCTGCGGTGGTCGCAACCCCGCGGAGCAGCGCTTCTGCGGCACCTGCGGCGCCCGCCTCACCGACCGCTTCACGATCCCGCCGAGCTTCCGCTCGGTCGCGCCGCCCCCGCGCACGTCGCTCCTCCCCGGGCCTACCGAGACCCGCCTCATCGGGCGGCGGGCGGAGCTGGATCGGCTCATCGAGCTCCGCGACCAGTCCGAGCGCGCCTCGCTCTGGGTGCGCGTCGTCGGAGAGGCCGGCGTCGGCAAGACGCGGCTCATGAACGAGCTGGGCCAGCAGCTGGTGGCGGACGGCGACGCGCTCGCGGCGGCCGGGCCGCACCCGAGCGGCGCGATCGTCCCGTACTGGCCGATCCGCCAGCTCATGGCGACCCTTCTCGACGTCGACGAGCCGCGGATGCGCGAGATCGCGGAGAGCGACGCGGTGGGTGACCCGATCGCGCGCGCGGGGATCGCCGAGGTGCTGGACCCGAAGGGCCTCGATGGGCGCCGCGGGAAGGGGCGCGCCGAGGCGGTCGCGGTGGCGCTCGCGGCGGCGGTGCGGGTCGCGGCGGGCCGCTCGCGGAGCGGGCGCGTCGGCTTGTTCGTCGACGATCTCTGGCGCTGTGACTCGCTGAGCGCGCGCGCGCTGGCGCTGCTCACCCAGCGGATGCCCGAGGGCCCGCTCTTCCTGATGACCGCGTCGCAGCCGCGCAACGACGTCGAGGACACCGACGAGTCGGTCCGCATGACGCTCCGGGGCCTGGAAGAGACCGAGTCGGTGGCGCTGCTCCAGGACCGACCGGGCCCGAACGAGCTGGCGGTCGATCGAGAGGACGACACCGCGCCCGCGGGCCGGCTGCGCACGCCGCTGTTCCTCGAGCAGCTCGTGGCGCTCGGCGTGAGCGAGCTTCACGAGGAGGGCGCCCCCGTTCGACTGGCGGACGCGGTCCTGGCCCGCTTCGAGCGGCTGGACATCTCCGCGCGCCGCCTGCTGCAGGCGATCGCCGTCCTCGGCGACAGCGCGCCCCTCGAGTGGGTGCGCGAGCTCTCCCGCGGCAGCGACATGGGCTCGCTCGACGCGCTGCGCGCCGATGGCCTCGTCGAGGTCCAGGGAGACACGATCCTGATCTGTCATCCCTTCGTGCGAGAGCTCGTCGAGACGTCGATCCCGGCCGAGCACCGCAAGGAGCTGCACACGGCGGCGCTCCAGGTCGCGGCGGGGCACGGCGCGCCGCTCGAGGTCCGCGCGGAGCACGCGTGGCGGGCGGCCGAGCCGATGAGCGCGCTCGTGTTGCTCGAGCGCATGGGCGACGCGGCGGTCCGCCGTGGCGATGGCCCGGCCGCGGTCCTCGCGTTCCGGAGAGGCCTGGAGCTCGCCCGGCGCGAGCTGCTCCTCACGGGCGAGACCTCGCTCGACCGCGCGATCGTCAGCTTCAGTCGCAAGCTCGGGGACGCCCTCGACATCGCGGGCGATCCCGCGGGCGCCGACGGCGTGCTGCGTGAGGCGCTCGAGCTGGCGGGCCCCGCGAGCCGCGAGCGCCCGCGCATGCTGCTGCTGCTCTCGCGCGTCGCCCAGCGTCGGAACCGGCAGCGCGACGCCACGCGCTTCCTCGGCCAGGCGCTCGAGCTCTGCGCCCGCAACGGCGACCGCCTCGGCGAAGGAGAGGCGCACATCGCGCTCGGGCGGCTCAGGCTGCTGGACGGAGACGCCTTCACCGCGGCCAACACCCTGCAGAAGGGGCTCGACATCCTCCGCGGGCAGCGCGGGGCGGAGGCGCTCTTCATCGAGGGCGCGCTCGCCCGGGCGGAGGCGCTGCGGAAGCTCGACGACCCGGAAGAGGCGCTCGCGCAGCTCGAGCGCGCGAAGGCGGCCGCGGAGGGAAGCCCGCCCGCGCAGCGCGGACAGGTGCTCGCCATCCTGGCGTCGATCGTCGAGACCGACGATCCGGGGCGCGCCACCGAGCACTACCGCGAGGCCGCGCGGCTCGCCTCCGAGGCCGGCGACGCAGAGGGCGCGCGCCTCTGGCATCGGAAGGGTCGGACCTCCGAAGCACGCCAGGCGGGGTGAGCTGGCTCACGACGCGCGCGCCCGTGATCGTCCTCACGTCGCGGGGATCGCGGGGTCTCCTCGCTCCGCACCCGTCGGTTGGTTGCGTGACCGAGCGGGCCATTGCTACCTTCCCGCCGCCTCCGAATGGCGGGGTGCGAGCAGGCTCGAGCGTTGGCGGACGATCGAACCAGAGCGCGCCCTCCGCGGCGGAGTGCATCGGATGGTTGGTGGATCGGAGGCTCGAATGAACCGTGAATCGGTGCGCGCTCCCGCGCTCGCTGGGCGCTCTCTCGTGCTGACCCTCGTGGTCGCGCTGGCAGGTTGTACGGCGCCCGTGGGCGACGTCGGCGACCTCGGAGAGGCGTCGGCCCCCATCGTCAACGGCACCCGCGGCGGCAACCGCGCGGTGGTCGTTCTGCAGAACTATCGCTCCGGCGGCCTCTGCACGGGCAGCTTGATCGCCGAGCGTGTCGTCCTGACCGCGAAGCACTGCGTGCAGGAGGCGTTCGACGATGGCCCGGTGCAGCCGAGCGACATCGTCGTCGGCGTGGGCGACTCGATCCGCGGGCTGAGCAGCGTGCTGCGCGTGCAGTCGATCACCGCGACGCCCGGCCGCTACACGACGGACTCGCGCGGCGGCGTCGGGCGCGATCTCATCGGCGTCGACGTGGCGGTCATGGTGCTGCAGACGGGCGTCTCCGGCGTCGAGACCCTGCCCATCATGCGCGACAGCCACACCACGTTGGGCGGCCAGCAGATCACGGCCGTGGGCTTCGGCCAGACCCCGGCGGGCGAGGTCGGCATCAAGTACACGGCGATGGGCCGCGTGCAGGGCACCGACGCTCGCCTCATCTACGTCGGCCCCCTGACCTGTCAGGGCGACAGCGGCGGCCCCGCGATCACCGAGGCGGGCGAGGTCGCGGGCGTGGTGAGCTTCGGCGCTGGCGGCTGCGGGAGCGGCTACGGCGCGTACAACGCCATCTTCCCGTTCCTCGATCTCATCGACGGCGCGCTCGCCGAGGCCGGCGCGTGCCTCAACGACGGCGAAGAGGTGTGCGACGGATCGGACAACGACTGCGACGACCTGGTCGACGAGACCTGCTCGCAGATCGGCGAGCCCTGCAGCCTCGACGGGGAGTGCGTCGGGCAGACCTGTCGCGACACGGACAGCGGGCGGATCTGCACCGTCCCCTGCGACCCGCTCCGCCCCGAGTTCGGCTGCGAGCCGGGCTTCTACTGCGCGTTCGCGGACGGCTGCGAGGGCTTCTGCGTCCCCCAGGTGGCCGAAGGGACCGCGTCGTTCGGCGACTCGTGCACGCGCAACGAGGACTGCGCGTCGCTCTTCTGCACCGACCCGGGCGACGGGCGCATGCGCTGCCTCTCGCCGTGTCGCGGCGACGACGGCATGTGTCTCGCGGGCGAGGCTTGCGCGGCGACCCCCGGGCGCTGCGGCGGCTGCGTCGACGCGGACATCCTGATCGGGGCGCGCGGCCTCGGCGAGGAGTGCGCGGAGGACGGCGACTGCGGCTCGGGCGACTGCTACGACGACGCGGGCCGGATGTACTGCACGCGGATGTGCGCCGCCGACGGCGACTGCCCGAGCGGCTACCACTGCCGCGGAGACAGCTGCGTGGCGGGTCCGCGCGGCGAGATCGGTGAGCCCTGCGTGGCGAACGAGGACTGTGTGTCCGGGACGTTCTGCGCCGCGCGCGGCGACGAGGCCTGGTGCACCCGGGTCTGCGGAGACGGCCACGAGGAGTGCCCGGGCGGCTTCGACTGCGTCCCCGCGGGCGGGACCTCGGTCTGCGCGCCCACGCTCGGACTCGTGGGCGAGTCGTGCGCGAGCAACACGGAGTGCGTCAGCGGCCTCTGCGCCATGCGCGGCGACTCGGGCACCTGCACGCGCATGTGCGGCGCGGACGCGCCCTGCGCCGCGGGCTTCGAGTGTCGTCGCACGGCAGACGGCGTCACCGCGGTCTGCGTCGCCCCCGAGCCGCCCACCACGGCGGGCGGCTGCGCGGCCTCGACGGTCGACCGGAGCTCTCCGCGCGCGCCTCTCTTCTTGCTGGGATTGGCGTTCGCCGCCATCGTGGCACTGCGGGGCCGCAGCGGTGGCCGCAACCAGCGCCGCTCGCGGCCGTAGGAGCTGACGATGAAGTCGATCGCCAGGTGGTTCGTTGCCCTCTCCCTCACCGCTTGTGTCCCGATGGGGCCGGAGATCGGCGCGTCGGAAGACGCGATCGTCGACGGAACCCTCGAGCGCGCGCGTGACGAGGTCGTCTTCCTCTATCGCCTCGACGGCGCGGCCTGCACCGGCTCGTTCATCTCGCCGCGCGTGGTGCTCACCGCGCACCACTGCGTGGCAGGGCGGAGCGGCGGGTTGGCGCCCGCGAGCAACTTCCGCATCTACGTCGGCTCCTCGACCCGATCGCTCACCGCGGAGTATCGCGTGAGCGAGGTCCGGCCCGTCCCGAACGCGGGGCTGAGCGGGCGCGAGCCCAACGACGTGGCGCTCCTCGTGCTCTCGAGCGCGGCGCGCGAGACCCCGCTCGAGATCGCGCGGACCAGCCCCCGCGATCTCTTCGGTCAGAGCGTCACGGCGGTCGGCTACGGCCAGACGCCGTCGGGCGGCTCGGGCACCAAGTACACCACCCAGACCACCATCGAAGGCTACATGGGCGGGTTCATCTTCGTGCCCCCCAGCGTGTGCTCCGGCGACTCCGGCGGCCCGCTGATCGGCGCGGACGGCCTGGTCTACGGCGTGGCCAGCTTCATCTACAGCCCCGACGGACGCACCGAGCCTCGCTGCGGGACCGCGCCCGGGGCGTACAACGAGATCTTCCGCTTCGTCGACTTCATCGACGGCGTGCTGGCCGAGACCGGCACCTGCGTCCCGGACGCGGTCGAGGAGTGCAACGGCGAGGACGACGACTGCGACGACGCGGTCGACGAGGGCTGCACGCCGCTCGGCGAGCCGTGCGCGAGCGGCGACGAGTGCGTCGGCGGGCTCTGCGACGACACCCCGATCGGGCGCGTCTGCACCTCGGCCTGCGATCCGCTGCGGCCGGCCCAGGGCTGCTCGCCGGGCTTCTACTGCGGACGCCAGGGCTGCAACGGGTTCTGCCTCCCGGGCGAGCGCGGCGAGGGCCTCAACGACGCGGCGTGCGCGGCGGACACGGACTGCGCATCGCTCCACTGCGTCGATCCCGGCGACGGTCGGGCGCGTTGCCTCGACCCGTGCCGCGCGGACGCGGGGCTCTGCCTCGCCGGCGAGGTCTGCGCGGCGGCGGCCGGACAGTGCGGCGCGTGCGTGCCGCGGGGCCTCGTGGTCGGCGCGCGTGGCCTCGGGGAGCCGTGCGAAGACGACGAGGAGTGTCGCGGTGACTTCGTGTGCCACGAGTCGGCGGGGATCTCCGCCTGCGCCTCGGCGTGCGAGGCCGACGACGACTGCGGCGACGGCTTCGAGTGCCGTGACGCGCTCTGCATCCGCGACCGCCGTCAGGGCGTGGGCGGGACGTGCGTCGTCAACGAAGACTGCGGCGACGGCATCTGCGCCGCCGCGGGCGATCGCCGCTGGTGCACGGCGCCGTGCAGCGGCGCGGACGACTGCCCGGCGGGCTTCGACTGCACGCCTGCGGGCGCCGCGATGGTCTGCGCCCCGACCGGCGCGCTCGAGGGCGAGCGCTGCGAGGGCAACGCCGACTGCGTGACCAACCTCTGCGCCGCGCTGCCGGGCGGAGAGTCCGTCTGCACGAGCATCTGCGACGCGGCCAACGCGTGCGCGCCGGGCTTCGAGTGCACGCGCACGGGCTCCTCGGCCGCAGCGGTGTGCATCCCGGCGACCCCGACCTCGACGTCGGGCGGGGGCTGCGCCGCGGCGTCGGGCAGCTCGTCCGGCTCGCTCCCCGGCGTCGCGCTCCTCGCGCTCGTCGCGCTGGGGCTGTTCTTCCGTCGTCGCTGATCTCCGACCGAGATCGAGCCGTGGCGCTCGGCGATCCATCGCGCGCATCTCTGCTGTGCGCTGCTATGGTCGCCAGCGCCGATGGCCGAGCGCATGCATCCCCCGAGCGCGCGAAAGCTCCGCGAAGCGAGGCGGCGCGGTGAGGTGCCGCGCTCCGAGCTGGCGGCCGGCGCGCTGGTCCTGCTCGCGGTGACGGCGGCCGCGACCCTCGGCGCGCCCGCCGCGCTGGGGATCTGGCAGCGGCTCTTCCAGGACGTCCTGACGCTCTCGCCGCGCGAAGCGCTGCTCGCGTCCGCGCTCGCGGCCGCGTCGCTCGCCGCGCCAGTGCTCGCCACCGCCGCGGTCGCCGGCGCGCTCGCCACGTTCCTTCAGGTGGGGCCGCTCTTCTCGACCGAGCCCATGCGGTTCGATCTGGGGCGACTCGGACGGAGCTTCGGGCGGGTCCTGTCGCCGCGCGCGATCGGTGAGCGCCTCGCTTCGCTGCCTCTGGTCGCGTTGCTCCTGGCGCTCGGCCTGTGGGGAATCGGCGTCGCGCTGCATGGGCTCGCGGGGAGGCCGGAGCTGGACGCGGCGCGCGCCACCTCGGCCGGCGCCGCGGTGCTGGGCGCCGTGCTCTGGCGCGCGGCCGGCCTCTTCGTCGCGGCCGGCGCGGTGGCGGTCGTCTACCGGCGCTGGCGCTGGTGGCGTGATCAGCACATGACCCGGCGAGAGATGCGCGAGGAGCAGCGACGCACAGAGGGGGACCCGACCGCGAAGCGCCGTCGCGCGCGGCAGCACCGCGAGCAGGCCCTGGGGCCGACCCTCGAGGAGGCGCGCGCGCAGACGACGATCGCGCTGCGGGGCCCGGGGCTCGCGGTCTTGCTCGACTGGACGGACCGAGACGCGGCGCCGAAGGTGGCGTTCATCGCCCGCGGCGGGGTCGCATCCGAGGCGGCGCAGGGGCTGCCGGGCGCGCTCGACGAGGCGCTCGCGGTGGAGCTCGCGCGCATCGGCGTCGGGCGCCGGGTGCCGCGCGCCTACTTCTCACGGCTCGCGCCGCACCTGGCGCGCCTCGCGGAGGCGGCGTGACGGAGCGCGGCTCCGGTGGGCAGCCGGCGCTCTTCGGCGAGGAGGTCGTCCGCTCGCGCGAGCGCTTCGTCGAGGTCGCCATCCCCGTGCCGCTCCGGCGCAAGTTCACGTACCGTCTTCCGCCCGACATGGAGTCGCTCCTGGTCGGCGCGCGCGTCGCGGTGCCCTTCTCGGGGCGCAAGCTCGCGGGCTTCGTGCTCGGCTACACCAAGGACCCGCCCGAGGGGGTCCGCCTCAAGCGCGTGGCCGGTCGCATCGAGAAGGAGCCGGTCTTCCCCGAGGAGCTGCTGCGCTTCTTGCTCCAGGCGGCCGACTACTACCTGCACCCCGTCGGGGAGGTCCTGCGGGCCGCCGCGCCCGCGCTCCCGAGCGAGGCGATGCGCAAGCTGCGCCGGGGCGGCTTCCTCGACGAGGGCGAGTCCCTGCCGGGGTCCGCGGTGGCGACGCGCAAGAGCCTCTTCCTGAAGCGGACCGACGCGGCGCGCCCGGAGGACCTCCGCCTCGGGGCGAGCCAGCAGGCGGTGATCGCGCTGCTCGAGGAGCGGGTGGAGCTGTCCCTCGACGAGCTGCGCGCGCACGTGAAGAACCCGCGCGGCGTGGTGCGCAGGCTCGAGGAGCGCGGGCTCGTCGCGGTCGAGGAGCGCGAGGTCGCGGCCGACCCGTTCTTCAGCAGCCCGGCCGAGCCCGACGCCCCGCCCGCGCTCAACCCGGCGCAGCAGCACGCGGTGGACCGGCTCGTGCGCGCGCTGGACGAGGGCCCGAGCACGCAGCTCCTGCACGGCGTCACCGGCTCGGGCAAGACGGAGGTCTACCTGCGCGTCATCGCCGAGGCGCGGGCGCGCGGGAGAGGCGCGCTCCTGCTCGTGCCGGAGATCGCCCTGACCCCGCAGCTCGTGGGGCGCTTCCGCGCGCGCTTCGGAGACGGCATCGCGGTGCTGCACAGCGGGTTGACGCCCGGTCAGCGGCACGCGGCCTGGCGCGGGCTCCGTCGCGGGGATCTCACGCTCGCGGTGGGGGCGCGCTCCGCGCTCTTCGCGCCCGTGCCCAACCTCGGCGTCATCGTCGTCGACGAGGAGCACGACCCGTCCTACAAGCAGGAAGACAACTTCCGCTACCACGCGCGTGACATGGCCATCCTGCGCGCGCACCGCGCCGACGCGCTCTGCATCCTCGGCAGCGCCACGCCCAGCGTCGAGTCGTTCCACCGGGCCGAGCGCGGGCAGACGGGGCTGTTGACCCTCCCGCAGCGCGCCACCTCGCAGACCCTCCCCGCGGTCGAGGTCGTCGACCTGAAGCGGCATGGCCCGGGGCCGAGCGGGCATCCGCTGATCAGCGGCCCGATGCACCGCGCGCTCGAGGCGTGCCTCGCCGACGAGGGCCAGGCGATCCTCTTCCTCAACCGCCGCGGCTTCTCGCCCACCCTGCGCTGCGGGGCCTGCGGGGAGGTGATGCAGTGTCCCTCGTGCAGCGTGGGGCTGACCGAACATCGCCGCGCTGGCCTGATGCGCTGCCACTACTGCGACTACGCGGTGGCGGTGAGCAACCACTGCACGAGCTGCGGGCGCAACGCGCTGACCCAGCTCGGCATCGGGACCGAGAAGCTCGAGGACACCCTGGCCGGCGCCTTCCACCCCGCGCGGGTGGCGCGCCTGGATCGCGACACCGCGGCCGGCGGGCGCGCGGTGGAGGCGGTGCTCGACCGGCTGCGTCGACGCGAGATCGACATCCTCGTCGGCACGCAGATGGTCACCAAGGGCCACGACGTGCCGGGCGTGACCCTGGTCGGGGTCGTGCTCGCCGATCAGTCCCTGGCCTTCCCCGACTTCCGCGCCGCCGAGCGCACCTTTCAGCTGCTCAGCCAGGTGGCGGGGCGGGCCGGCCGCGGCGAGAAGCCGGGCAAGGTCGTGCTCCAGGCCTTCCAGCCCGAGCACGCGGCCATCGTGCAGGCCCAGCGACACGACTACGAGGCGTTCTTCCGGACGGAGCTCGAGGCGCGGCGGGAGCTCGGCTACGCGCCGTTCGGGCGCATGGTGGCGGTGAAGGTCGACGCGACCGACGAGACCCGGGCCCGCGAGGCGGCGGATCGGCTCGCGGAGCACGCGGCCCGTCACCCCGCGGTGCGAGATCGGCGCGTGATGGTGCTCGGCCCCGCTCCGGCGCCGATCGCGCGCATCCGCAACCGCTTCCGCTTCCGCCTCATGCTGCGCGCCGCCGATCGCCGGGCCCTCCGCGCCGTGGCCCGCGCGCTCGCCGATCGCATCGACGAGGGGCTCGCCAGCGCCCGCGCCTTCGTCGACGTCGACCCCGTCTCGATGCTCTGAGTCGCCTGTACCTGCCAGTGGACAGGCCCCCGTGCGGGAACGCCGGGCGCTCCGTTTTCGCCTGAATTCCGCGCTTTTCGCGCCAGGCCGGGGCGCTGGAACGGTGGTTGCTCCAGTGGGGGCTCGATGAGACCCACGCGCATCCTCTCGCCCCTCCTGCTGTTGTCTCTCGTCGCCTTCGTCGGGACCGCGCGCGCCACGGTGATGGTCGAGGTGCCGCTCGACGCAATGGTGCGAGACGCTGACGCGATCGTGGTCGCGACCGTGCGGCGGAGCGAGGCGCGGCTCGTGCTCGACCCCCGCCGTGGCGCCGAGCCGCACACCTTCACCGAGCTCGCGGTGTCCGAGTGGATCGTCGGCGCGGGCGCGGGGCGAGTGGTCGTCGAGGAGATCGGCGGAGACCTGCAGGGGGAGACGCTCCACGTCGCGGGCACGCCTCGCTACGCGCCGGGTGAGGAGGTGATCGTGTTTCTCGAGCGTCGTCAGGGCGGCTCGCTCCGCACGCTCGCGATGTCCCAGGGGAAGCTCTCGATCCGGCGCGGCGTCGCGGGCTCTCCCGACAGCGTGCGCCGCGATCTGCGCGAGATCGCCTTCGCGCGCTGGGCGGGGGCGGGCGGCATGCAGGTCGGGCACGCGCACGACGCGGCCGTCGAGCTCGACGTGTTCCTCCGCACCGTGCGTCGCCTGGCGCGAGACAGCCGCGTGAGCCGACCCAGCCCGAGCGCCACCTCCGGGGTGACGCGATGAGGCGGACCCACCTCGCGTGGCTCGTCCTGCTCGTCACGTCTCCCGCGCACGCGTGGGCGCCGCTGACCTCGTCGCGCCCCACCTGGGACGACGCGCACGTCGCCTGGTCGCTGCACGACCGCGGCTCGGACGACCTCGACTTCGCCACCGTGCAGACGGATGTGCGCCGCGGCATGGAGGACTGGACCCGGGTGAGCTGCACCGGCTTCTCGACCACCTACGAGGGCACGACGTCCACCGCCCCGCGCGGAGGCGACGGCCAGTTCATCGTGGGCTGGGTCGAGTCGGGCTGGAGCCACAGCTCGAGCGCCATCGGGGTCACGGGGACGCGCTTCACCTCGAGCCGCCTCGTCGAGGCCGACATGGAGATGAACGGAGTGCACTTCACCTGGACCACCGACCCGGGGAGCGGCAGCCGCGTGAACCTCTACTCCATCGCGCTGCACGAGGGCGGGCACTTCTTCGGGCTCGGCCACTCCTCCGACCGGGGCGCGGCGATGTACTTCGCCTACTCCGGCGGCGTCTCCACCCTGGGCGCCGACGACGAAGCGGGGATCTGCGCGCTCTACCCCGGGAGCGGCGGCGGGGCGACCGACTGCGCGACGACCGGCTGCCCGAGCGGCGAGCGCTGCGTCGACGGGAGCTGCACGCCCGACACGCCGCCCGCGCCCGGCGGCGACGCGGTGTGCGCGCCGTGTCTCGAGAACGCGGACTGCGGCGGGAGCGGCGACTACTGCCTCGGCTACCCCGACGGCAACGGCTACTGCGGCGCGGCGTGCGCCTCGGCCGCGGACTGCGGGGGCGGTGAGCGGTGCTCGACCCTGAGCAACGGCGCGCGGCAGTGCGTGCGGTTCGTCGATGGAGGGGCCAGCTGCGGAGGCGCCGCGCCGCCCCCCGCGCCCGAGTGCGCGGTCGACGCCGACTGCGGCGCGGGTGAGCGCTGCGCCGCGGGGAGCTGCGTGCCCTCGGGCGCGGGCCTCGGCGATCCCTGCGCCCGCCACGACGACTGCGGCGCCGGCGCGTGCCTCGCCGGGGTCTGCACGCAGAGCTGTGACTGGCCGGGCGGCGCGTGCCCCGACGGCTTCTACTGCGACGGCGGCGCGACCGGCGCGTGTGGCCCCGGCGCGTGTCTGCCCGGCCGGGCGGGCCCGGGCGCGGACGGCGATCCCTGCGGCGCGCACACCGACTGCGGCTCGCTGCACTGCTTCGCCGGGCGCTGCGGGACGGCCTGCGACCCCAGCACGGTCGGGGCGTGTCCGGGCGGCGGCATCTGCCAGGTCGGCGAGCTGGCCTGCCGCGGCGCGTGCGGGGTCACGGGCAGCCTCGGCGATCCCTGCGCGGGGAACCCGGACTGCGCGAGCGGCCTCTGCGCCAGCCGCGACGGCGACGGATTCTGCACCGAGATCTGCGATCCCAGCTCTCCGTGCGGGCCCGGCTTCCGCTGCGTGGCGGATGGCGCGGTCAGCGTCTGCGTGCCGGACGGAGGCGCGCTCGGCCAGCGCTGCGGTGGGAACGGCGACTGCGCCTCGGGCATCTGCGCCGTCGAGGAGACGCGCACCTACTGCACCCGCATCTGCGACCCGAGCTCGCCCTGCCCGAGCGCCATGCGCTGCGTGCCGAGCGGGACCCCGGGGATCTCGGTCTGTCAGCCGGGCGGCGAGCAAGCCGAGGGCGAGCGGCGCGGCCTGGTCGGGAGCTGCTCGATCTCGGGCGGATCGGACGGCGGGGGGCCGCTCGGAGCGCTCCTCGTGCTCCTCTGGCTCACGTGGCGCGCCGGCCGGACCCGTCGGCTGTCACCTCCGGGGTGACGCCTGGGCCGCCCGACCGCAGAAGGCGACTGGCACGGCCTTTGTTTGTTTCGCGTAGATTGAGAGGATGCTCGGCATGCGTCGCCTCGCCCCCCTGTTGTTCGTACTGACCCTGCTCTCGGCCTGCGAAGGCCGGCTGACCGTCGAAGGTCCCGCCGACCCCGACGCGTCCTCCGTGCCGCAGATCATGCTCGACGGCTCGACGCCGCCGCCGCCTCCCGCGGGCGACGCCAGCGTCCCGGCCCCCGACGCGGGCCCGCCTCCGGCCCCCGGCTGCACGCTCCCGCCCGAAGGGGAGTGCTCGGGGGACACCGCGCGCTGGTGCGAGGGCGACGCGGTGCGCGAGGAGGACTGCACGGGGCGCGTCTGCGCGCTCGACGCGGGGCTCGGTCGGCACGCCTGCGAGGACCCGGCGCCGCCGCCGCCGCCGCCGCCCACCGACTGCGCGGGACCGGAGGAGGCGGAGGTGATCCGCCTCGCCAACGAAGCCCGCGGCGCGTCGCTGACCACGCTCGAGTGCGACCCGGACATGGCGCGCACGGCCCGCCTTCACAGCCAGGACATGTGCGACCAGGGCTACTTCAGCCACACCGGGCTCGACGGCCGAAGCCCCTTCGACCGCATGCGCGACGAGGGCGTCTCCTACCGGACGGCGGGCGAGAACATCGCGGCCGGGCAGCGCACGCCCGACGCGGTGCACACCGCCTGGATGAACAGCGCTGGCCACCGCCGGAACATCTTGAACGGCGCCTACGGGCGCATCGGCGTCGGCTACGTCAGCTGCGGCGGTCGCCCGTACTGGACGCAGGTCTTCGCAGACTGATGACCGGGCCATGACGCAGCGCCCTCAGGTGGCCCTCATCGGCCTCGACGCGAGCCGCAACCAGGAGCTCGCGCGCCTGCTGGTGCACGCGGGGTTCGCGCCGATCTGCTTCACCCCGGAGATGTGGACGCGCTGGCCGATGCCCGACGTGAAGCGCATCGTGTGGGCGACGGCGCTGACGGACCCGGAGCTGCTCGACGTGCTCGGCCCGGCGCCCAGCCGCCACAACACCCTCGTCATCGAGGAGCCGCATCACGTCGGCCGGGTGGCCAAGCGGCACGCGCGGATCGCCGTCTGGGCCCGGGACTACTGGGACCTCGCGGAGGAGGTGCAGGTCTGGTTGCACGGGTCGGTCACGCTCTCCCGGCGTGAGCCGAGCGTGGACGCCGCGGATGAGGCCACGTGGCACGGGCAGACGGGCGACTTCGACCGCGTCCCGCTGCGTCGGCAGTGGGCGTGGCTGTTCCTGGTGGTGGTCGTGATCGGGCTGAGCGCGGCGTTCGTCGCCTGGCCGTCGCCGCGCGCCACGCCGCGGGTGCAGCTCCCGACCGAGCCCTCGGTGGTCTCGGTGGCGGCGCCCGCGCGGGCGCGATGACCTTCTGAGTTATCGCAAGCCGTGTTTGCGGAGGATGCGGTGCAGGTACGGCCGCGCCATCTCCGCCGCGCGCGCCGCCGCGCTCACGTTCCCGCCGTGCAGCTGGAGCAGCGCGGCCGCGTAGTCTCGCTCGAAGCGCGCGAGCGCCTCGTTGCGCGCGTCGGCGTAGGGGAGGCTCGCGTCCACCCGAGACGGCTGCGCGCCATCGTGGGTCCGCCGCGGGAGGCTCTCTCCGAACGCCATCTCTCCGAAGACTGTCTCTCCGAAGACCATGCAGCGCGAGAGGTGGTTTCGCAGCTCGCGCACGTTGCCAGGCCAGCGGCCCTGCCGGAGCGTGCCCCGCAGCTCGGGCGTCAGGAGGCGATCGACGCCGCCCTGGTCGAGCCCCATCCGCCCCAGCAGCACCGCCGCGAGGCCGGGGATGTCCTCCGGGCGCTCGCGCAGCGGCGGGAGGCGCAGGTGGAAGACCGCGAGCCGATAGTAGAGGTCCTCCCGGAATCGGCTCGCGCTCACCTCCTCGCGCAGATCGCGGTTCGTCGCGGCCACGACGCGCACGTCGACGTGTCGGACCTCGGTCGCCCCGACGCGCCGGACCTCGCGCTGCTCGAGCGCGCGGAGGAGCGCGGGCTGCATCGTGAGCGGCAGCTCCCCCAGCTCGTCCAGGAAGAGCGTGCCGCCGTGGGCCGCCTCGAAGACGCCCTCGCGGCTCTCCGTCGCGCCCGTGAACGCGCCCCGCTCGTGCCCGAAGAGCTCGCTCTCCAGCAGGTTCGAGGGGATCGCGCTGCAGTCGAGCGTCACGAAGGGCCCGTCGGCGCGCGGGCTCGCCTCGTGGATCGACTGCGCCGCCTCCTCCTTGCCGGTCCCCGTCTCGCCCTCGAGCAGCACCGTGGCGTCGCTCGGCGCGATCTTCTCGAGCATGGCGAAGAGCGCGCGCATGGGCACGGACGCGCCGTACATCGTGCCGAAGTGATCGGCGCGGCTGATGGGCACGGTGTTGGTGCCGCCGAGGACCTCGAAGCGCAGCAGGGTCTTGCCGACCTTCAGCGAGCTGCCGTGCCGCAGCCACGCTCCCTCCACGCGCACGCCATCGACGTAGGTGCCGTTGCGGCTGCCGAGGTCTCTCACGAACGGGCCGCGGTCGCGGATCTCCACCTCGGCGTGGAAGCGAGACACGGTGGGATCCTCGAGCGCGAGATCGTTCTTGCGGTGCGCGCCGATGCTGCAGCGATCGGCGGTCGACTCGAAGCGCACCTCGCCCGCCTTGCCACCCGCGCCCACGAGGGCGAAGCGGCGGAACTCGACGCCCCAGCCGCCGGCGCTCGTGGCGTCGTTCGTCCAGCGATCCGGATCGTCCCAGCTCGATTGGCTCATCTCACCCCCGCTCCTCGCCCGTCTACGGCAACCACTCGGGGCCCCCCACGCCCGCGGGCCCGCTCGCCGCGACCGCGACGCCGATCACGATGGCGAGCAGCGCGGCCACCCCCGCGCCCGCGGCGATCCAGAGCCACGGCGGATCACCCCCGTCCCCCAGCGCGTCGGCCGCGAGGCGCCGGGCTGCGGAGCGCCCGACCTCGAAGCCGCCCGGACCCCGCGCGACCCCCTCGCACTCCACGCGGCCCGCGGCGGGGATGCGGAGCTCGAGATCGTTGGAGCGCACGATCTCCCGATCGTTCGCGCTGCAGGTCACGAGCGTCTCCCGCGTCAACGCGCCCGGGTCGTCCTCCACCTCGAGCGTGACCCGCAGCAGCTCCGCCCCGAGCGGCTCGATGCGGAGGCGCACCGACGGCGGGCCCCGCACCTCGCGCCGCGCGCCCTCGAAGGGCCCGAGCAGGTTGGGCGGAAGCCCCTCCGGCTCGCGCCCGCGCAGCACCGAGGCGAGGCCGAGCAGATCGCGCCGGACGTCGCCCTCGCGTCCCAGCGCCTGGCCCACGACGGCGCGCAGGCTCAGCAGCCGCGCGACCGCGTCTCGGTCGAGGCCGACGTCGGACTCGGCCAGCTCCGCGAGCGTCTCCGCGGCGCGCTCGAACTGCGCCTGCTCGAGCTGCCGCTCGGCCGCGTCGAGCGACGGCTGCGCGAGCGCGCCTCCGGGCAGCGCGAGGCCCATCACGAGGCCCATGACGAGGCTCGGAGGCGCGAGGGGGAGGGGGCGCGGGCGCATCACCGGCATGCTACCCGACGTGGCCGCGAGGTGTGGCGGCGCCCTCATCGAGCGCACGAAGAGAGAGGGGCGGCCATGATGGCGGCGACTTCACGCGCCATGCCGACCGCTCATCCGTGGGCGGTGGAGGTGTGGCCGGCCGCGGCTGTCACCGCCGAGGCGTCACCTCGGGGCTCAGCGGAGCACCACGCGCGTCTCTCCGCTCCCGCTCACCTGGACGACGCGGCGCATCCGCCCGCGCCCCGGCGCGACGATGACCACGACCTGGCGCCCGACCGGCAGGTCCACGGTGCCCGGCACGGTGCCGACCGCGCGGCCGTTCGCCATCACGCGGGCGCCCCAGAGCTCACTCGGGCCGGAGAAGCGCACGCGACCGGTGCGCGTCGGCGCGGCTCGGCGTCGGGCGCGCCGCGGCGTCGCCCGCCTCCGCGCGCGCTGGGTCGGGGCCGGCTCCACGTCGTCGTCGGCGGCGGCCTCGAGCTCCGTGGGCGTCTCCCCGGATCCTTGGGGAGAGGCGGCCGGGGCGGGCGCCTCGTTGCTCGACGAAGGCGTCGCGGTCGGTCCGGCCGGCTCGTGGTCTGGCAGGCGCACCGCGGGCGTCGCGTCGGCGGGGGATACGGCGAGGAGCGCGAGCGCGGCGCCGAGGCCTGCCATCGCCAGCATCGCGGCGACCCCGAGCGCGATCCACACGCCGCGCCGCGGGCCTCGCTTCGTCAGCTCCTCTTGCGAAGCGCCACGGCGGGCTCGGACCATGGAGGCCTCGGCGCCTGGGCTCGCGCTCTGCATCGCCTCGTCGGCCGACTGCAGCAGCCGATAGCTCGCCTCTCGCTGGCCCGGGAAGATCTGGTCCATCCAGTCCGCCACGTCGGCGGCCATCGGCGCGTGCCCGCTCTTCGCGATCGCCTTCGCGAGCGCGCGGCCCATCTCGCGCGCCGTCGCGAAGCGCTCCTCGGGATCCCGCGAGAGCGCCTTCATCGCGATGTCGGCCAGCTCCGGCGGCACGTCGCGCGCGTACGCGCCCGGGTGCTCCGGCGCGTCGCGCACGACCGCGAGCACGGTCTCGCCCGGGTTGTCCTTGCGATAGAGGCGCTGCAGCGTGAGCAGCTCCCACAACACGACACCGAGCGAGAAGAGGTCCGCGCGCCGGGAGACGTGCTTGCCCAGCGCCTGCTCGGGCGCCATGTACGCGAACTTCCCCTTGACGCGACCGGTCGTGCTCTCGCTCAGGCGATCCGCGGCCCGCGCCACGCCGAAGTCGAGCACGCGGAGCGAGCCGTCGAAGCCGACGAAGAGGTTGTGCGGCGAGACGTCGCGGTGGACCACGTTCAGGAGCGCGCCCTCGTCGTCCCGCAGCTCGTGCGCCGCGTGCAGGCCCTCGCAGGCCTGCACCAGCAGATGCGCGCCGAGCCAGAGCCGCTCGGGGCGGTCCTCCGGCGCCCGCGTCCCGAGCGCGCGCAGCACCTCCGACAGCGCGACGCCGCGGAGGTACTCCATCGCGATGTAGTACGCGCCGTCGACCCGCCCGAAGTCGAAGACCGCGCACACGTTGGGGTGCTGGATGCGCGAGGCGATGCGCGCCTCGTCGAGGAACATCGTGACGAACGCCCGCCGGTTCGACAGGTGATCGTGGATGCGCTTCAGCGCGACGTTCCGGCTGAAGCCGTCCGCGCCCGTCTCGCGCGCGAGGTACACGCGCCCCATTCCGCCCGACGCGATCTCGCGGAGGAGCGTGTAGGCGTCACCGAGCTGCCCGATCGGCGCGCCCGGCTCGACGGAGAGATCCGGCTCCGGCAGGGGGCCGGGCTCGGTCCCGTCGGGCGTGATGCTCAGCGTGGCCATGGAGCGCGCGTCGCCTGTGAGGCTAGCGGACAGCCCGTGACGCGAAAAGTCGCTCGCTCAGCGCTTCTTCGCGGTCTTCTTCTTCGCGGTCTTCTCGGGCGCGGCGCGGGGCGTCGTCGCGTCGAGCTGCTTCAGGAGCTTCTTCGGTGCCTGGCGGCGGTAGCTCTCGTCCAGCCACGCCTCGAGCATCTCGACCGGGATCGCCTCGTCCGGGGCGAAGCTGATCGTGACCCACCCCCACTTGCCCAGGCCGTAGCCGGTGGGCGACGTGCCGGGCAGCATCAGCGCCTCCTCGGACGAGTCGGGGAGCCGACACGACAGGCTGAGCGGCTCGCCCTCCTTGCTCATGTAGGCGAAGGTCTTGTCGTTGACGGCCAGGTCCCAGTGATCGGGCCACGGCGCCTTCTTGTGCGCGCCGGGGTAGGCGAGCCCGAAGGCGCGGAGGTGCAGCAGGGCTTCGTCGTGGGGGCTCTTCTTCTTGGCCATCGCATGGCGAAGATAGCGCTACCTTGCCCGTCGATGTTCTCCGAACGAAGCGACCCGGGCGGCGCTCCGAACCCGCTCACCCAGGCGCGCGCGGCGCGGGACGCGGCGGGCGAGCCCACCCTGGATCTCACGCCCGGCAACCCCACCACCATCGGCCTGCCCTGGGACGAGGCGGCGGCGCTCCGCGCGCTCCATCGCCCCGACGCCTACGCGCCCGCGCCCTTCGGCCACCCGGCCGCGCGCGCGGCGGTCTCGGCTGCGCTGGCCGCCGAGGGGGTCGCCGTGCCTCCGTCGCACGTCGTGATGAGCGCCAGCACCTCCGAGGCGTACGCGTGGATCTTCAACCTGCTCTGCGACCCGGGCGACGAGGTCCTCGTGCCGGAGCCGAGCTACCCGCTCCTGTCGCACCTCGCGCACCTGACCGGCGTGCAGCTCGCGAGCTACCCCCTCGACCCCGACGGCTGGGCGCTCGACCTGGCCGCCCTCTACGAGGCCATCGGCCCGCGCACCCGGGCCATCGTCGCGGTCAGCCCCAACAACCCCACCGGGCAGTATCTCCGCCGCGACTCGCTGGCCGGGCTCGCCGCGTTCGAGCTCCCCCTCATCGTCGACGAGGTCTTCTACACGTACCCGCTCGACGCGCCCGACGATCGGGCCCGCGCGGCGTCCTGCGAGGACACGCTGATCTTCGCGCTCGACGGTCTCAGCAAGCGCGCGGCGCTGCCCCAGCTCAAGCTCGCGTGGACGACGGTGACGGGCCCGGGCGCGCACGAAGCGCTCGCGCGCCTCGAGGGGATCGCCGACACGTTCCTCTCCGTCGCGACGCCGGTGCAGCTCGCGCTCGCGGAGCTGCTCGCGCTGCCCACCGCGCCCGACGCGATCCGCGCCCGGACCCGGAAGAACCTCGCCACGCTGCGGGAGCGCGTGGCTGGCACGGCGATCACCGCGCCGCCGGTCGAGGGCGGCTGGTACGCGCCGATCCGTCTGCCGGCCACCCGCACCGACGAGGCGTGGGCGCTGTCGCTGCTCGCCGAGGGCGTGCACGTGCACCCCGGCTACCTCTACGACTTCCCGCACGACCAGGCGTGGCTGGTGCTCGGCCTCATCGCGCCCGAAGACGACTTCGCGCGCGGCGTCGACGCCATCATTCGCGAAGCTCGAAGGTGACGGTGAGCGTCAGCTGGAGCGCGATCGCGCCCGGCGGGGGCGGCCCCTCGCTCGCGTCTTCGCCTGCGCTCGCCACGACGTTGTCCGTGGCGAAGTAGCCGCGCCCCTGCGCCCGCGCGCCGCCCTCGGTCACGGAGAGCACTCGAGAGACCTCGTCTCCGAAGCCAGCCGCGAGCTGCGCGGCTTTGTCGCGCGCCGCTCCGACCGCGAGCGCGCGCAGCTCCGACCGGAACTGACTCAGGTCCTCGCGGTAGTGGGTCACCTGCACCGCGTGCAGCCCGTCGCCCGCGCGACCGATGATCTCCGGGACCTGCGCGCGGTCCGCGGTCCGCACGGTGAGCGAGCGGGACGCCCGATAGCCGAGCGACACGCGCTCCCCGCCTCGGCGCGTGTGCTCGGGCGCGTAGAGCGTGGAGCCCGACTCGATCTCGAGCGATCCGTCGAGCGCGCCGAGGGCCTCGAGGAACGCGGCGTGGCGACGCTCCACCTCGGCGTGGGCGTCCACGAGCCGCGGCGCGAGCTCCGAGAAGGTCAGCTCCACGCAGGCGCGATCCGGCGCCACGTGGAGCGTCGCGCTCGCCGCGATCTGCACGACGCGCGGCTCGGCCGGCGCCGCGACGGGAGCGGTGGGGTGGGGCAGGGCGGTCGCGCAGCCCGCGGTGGTCAGGAGCGCGAGCCCGGCGAGTGGGAGGGAGGAGCGCATGCCGAACCCTGACGCACGCGCGCTCACCGCGACGTCAGGGTTCGGTAAGACCTCACGATCGCGGCGCGGCGGATCAGGTCGCGCGGCGCGCGAGGTAGTCGATCAGGTCGATCTTCGTGACCACGCCGACGATGCGGCCGCTGTCGAGCACGATCGCCATGCGCACGTCCGAGAGCAGGCTCTGGAGCCGCTCGATGCGCGTGTCGGGAGAGACCGTCGCGTACTCCTTCTCCACCAGCGGGCCGACGGCGCCGTCGAGGGAGCTCTCGCCGCTCACCAGGTAGCGGAGCAGGTCCACCTCCGCGACCGCGCCGATGAGCTTGCCGTCCGAGAGGATCGGCAGCTGCGAGATCCCGTGCGCCTTCATGCGCCCCACCACGTCGCGCACCCGGTCGATGTCCTTGGCCGTGATGACCTCCTCGCCGCCCTTGACCGCCAGCAGCTCCCGCACCGTGCCGAGGCCCCCGAGGTCTTCCAGGAAGCCGTGCTCGCGCATCCACTCGTCGTTGAAGACCTTCGAGAGGTAGCCGTGCGCGCCGTCGGGGAGGATGACCAGGATCTTCTTCTTGCCACCGGTGCGGCGCGCCCACTCGATGGCGCCCGCGACCGCGGCGCCGCTCGAGCCGCCGGCGAAGAGGCCCTCGAGCCGCACGAGGTCGCGCGTCACCCGGAAGCTGTCGCCGTCGTCGACCCGCACGATCTCGTCCAGCAGGCTCAGATCGAGCGGGGCGGGGACGTGGAAGCCGCCGAGGCCCTCGAGCTCGTACGCGGAGGGCGTCCCGACCCGGCCGCTCTTCTGGAAGTCGTAGTAGAGCGAGCCGACGGGATCGACGCCGATGAGCTGGATCTCGGGCCGCTTCTCCTTGAGACGCCGGCCCGCGCCGACGAGCGTGCCGCCCGTCCCGAGGCCGGCGACGAGCGCGTCGAGCTCCCCGCCCGTCTGCTCCCAGATCTCCGCCCCGAGCGTGGCCGCGTGCCCGGCGGCCGTCTCCGCGCGCTCGTGCTGTCCCGCGTACCAGGCGTTGGGCACGTCCGCCGCGATCTTGCGCGCCACCGCGTAGATGCTGCGCGGATCGTCCGGGTCGACGGCGGTGGGCGCCACCACGACGCGCGCCCCGTAGGCGCGCAGCGACGCGATCTTCTCGGCGCTCGTCTTGTCGGGGACCGCGAACACGCACTTGTAGCCGCGCACGGCGGCGAGCATCGCGAGCGCCACGCCCGTGTTGCCGGTCGTCGCCTCGACCAGGGTGCCGCCGGGGACGAGCTCGCCCGACTTCTCGGCCGCGTCGACCAGCGCCCGGACCATGCGATCCTTGGCGGAGCCGCTCGGGTTGACGAACTCGCATTTGACGTAGAGCTCGGCTTCGAGCTCCGCGCCGATGCGGCCGAGCTTCACGATCGGCGTGGGGCCGACCGCGTCGAGGATGGATGTCTTGGCGCCCTTCATCGGCGCCTTCATATCACGCCGCTATGGCCGGGTCCGTCGCTTCGGGAACTTCCCGCGCCGCACGTCCGGGCTGCGCGAGTAGGCCGAGAGCGTCAGGTCGTCTCGCTCCCCGGCCGCGAGCCGCAGCGCGCCCGCGTACGCGATCATGGCGGCGTTGTCGGTGCAGCTCGCCAGGGGCGGCACGAAGAGCGCCACGTCGTGCTTCGCGGCCAGACGCCGGGTGGTCTCGCGCAGCCCGCGGTTCGCCGCGACGCCGCCGCCGAGCACCAGCCTCGGGATCCCGCGCTGCACGCAGGCGTGCACGGCCTTCCGCGCGAGGACCCGGGTCACCGAGCGCTGGAAGCTCGCGCAGAGATCGGCCATGCCCGCTTCGTCCTCCGGCACGCCGTGCGCCTCGACGTGCCGCGCCACGGCCGTCTTCAGCCCCGAGAAGCTGAAGTCGAGCGTGCGGCGCGAGGCCATCGGGATCGGCAGCTCGATCGCGCGCGGGTCTCCCGAAGCGGCGAGCCGATCCACCACGGGGCCGCCGGGGTAGCCGAGCCCGAGCAGCTTCGCGACCTTGTCGAACGCCTCTCCCGCGGCGTCGTCGCGCGTCTGCCCGAGGATGTGGGCCTCGCCCGGTGCGGTGACCTCGTAGATCGCCGTGTGCCCGCCGCTGACGAGGAGCGCGACGTAGGGGAGGGTGGGCTGCGGTGGATCGCCCTCACCGCGGCGGAGGTAGACGGCGAAGAGGTGCCCGACCAGGTGATCGACGCCCACGATCGGCAGGTCCCTGGCCCACGCGATCGCCTTCGCCGCCTGCACGCCGACCAGCAGCGCGCCGACCAGCCCCGGCCCCTGCGTGACCGCGATCGCGTCCACCGCGTCCAGCCCGCCCTCGACCTCGGCGAGCGCGCCCTCGATCACGGGCAGCACGTTCGTCAGGTGCGCCCGCGAGGCGAGCTCCGGGACCACGCCGCCATAGGGCGCGTGGACCGCGATCTGACTCGCGACCACATCGGCGAGCACGGTCCCGTCCTCACGCACCAGCGCGGCGGCGGTCTCGTCGCAGGACGACTCGATCCCCAGCACCAGCATGGCCGCTCAGATCTCCTCGAGGGTCAGGCGCCAGAGCCCGAAGTAGTCGCCGTCCCGGCTCCCCGTGCCCGCGATGACGCGCACCTCGACCCGACCGTCCCGCATCAGCGAGACGAAGGCCATCGGCTCGCGCCCCGCGAGGGGACCCTCGGTCGGCCGCAGCACGAACATGTAATTGCGGACGCGGCTCCCGCTCGGGATCTCGTAGTCGCTCAGCGCGTCGTGCGTGAGCGGGGCGATCGGCTCGAGCACGACGTCCGTGAGGCTGCCGTCGCTCGTCGTCACCGTGCCCGGAGGCGTCGCGGTCGAGTCGGCGCGCTGCGGATCGAAGGTCATCGAGAGCCGCGTCTCGGCCGCGAAGCCGCGCCGCAGCACCGGCGGGTCCTCCACGCCGACCACGCTGCCCACGTACGCCTCCCCCGGCCGGGTCGCGTACCCGCCGAGGTCATCGCACCCCGCGAGCAAGCCGGGGAGCAGGAGCAAGAGAAGACAGCACCTCACCGCGCGACGATAGCTCAGAGCTGGATCGCGCGCCGGGTCCGCCAGGTGCCGTGGAGCGTGCAGTGGATGCGGGCCGTGAGCAGGCCGGGGCGGCGCAGGACGATGGGGACGCGGATGATCGGGTAGGCCACCGACGGGCCGAGGTCGGCGACGGCGAGGCGGGTGTCGTCGAGCGCGACCTCCATCCAGTCGATGTGGTGCGCCTCGGTCATGCCGTGGGGATCGAGGCCGGCCTGGACCACGAGGTCGAAGGGGCGATCGGGGTGAACGCGCAGGGGCATCGTGAGGACCGGCACGTGTCGCCGCTCCTCGGGCGTCATCGCGTCGTCGTCCGCGGGCTCACGTCCGTCGAGGGGCCCGTCGGGCTCCCAGTCCGGGCGCGGACCCCGCGCGAGCTGCGCCAGGGCCGCCCCCGGGAAGGCGAGCAGCGCCGCGCCCGAGCCGAAGGCCAGACCCAGCGCGCGTCGTCGACTCATCCCATGCATGAGTTGGATCCTACCGCCTGTTATCCTCCCGCGCGTGTCGAAGCCGTCCGTCGATGTCTGGGATCCGAGCGCCGAGGGGCCTTGGATCGTCGACAGCCTCCGACAGGAGGGGTTCGACGTGAGGGCCGTCGCCCTCGCGGACGTGCCGCTGACCCGCGCGGACCTCGTGCTGATGGCGGGCGACGTCGACGGAGCCCTCGCCGCGCTCAAGCTCCTCCGCGACGACGGTGTCGAAGGCGACGTGCCCGTGATCCTCCTCGGCTTGCCCCCGGGCAGCGCCGGGGAGGCGCCCGAGGGCCCGGCCTTCGGCGCGGACGCCGTGCTCGCGCGGCCCATCGACTTCGAGCCCCTGCTCGCGCGCGTGGCGTCGCTGATGGAGCGCCCCGGGCCCGAGGTCTCGCGCGTGGGCGTCGCGCCCGTCGAGCGCACGATGCAGCTGTCGGATCCCGAAGATCTGGACAGCTCGCAGGTGATGGTCCGCGCCAGCGACGCGCCGGACCCCGCGCCCTCGTGGCGCCCCCGCGAGCCCACCATGCAGCTCGAGGGCCCCAGCCAGGTCACGAGCCCCTCCCGCGTCCGCGCGACTCTCGACGAGAGCCTCCCGGGGGTCGATGGCGAGGGGCGCTCGCGCGACCTCATGGAGGAGAGCGGCGAGGTGGCGTCCGAATCTCACGCCGCCCTCGACGCGCCCCAGCCGGAGATCCCCGTCGGGCAGCGCGCGCAGCTCTCGCCGTGGCTGGAGGAGCTGCTCGAGGCCGCCGACCGGCGGGTCTTCCCCGATCGTGAGCCGCTCGCGCTGCACTTCCCCGCCGCGTCTCAGTCCGCCGAGGAGCTGGTGCCGCAGGAGCTGTTCGAGGCCGGCACCTTCCGCATCGACGAGCCGGTCATCGAGGACCCGATCGACGCGTTCACCTTCGTCGGAGGCCCGGCCGTGCCGCCGCCCGTGCACAGCTCGGCCGGGGTCGTCGAGGCCGAGACGACGAGCGCGCGGGCGCAGACCTCGGCCGAGACGCCGCGCCGCATCGAGCAGACCACCGCGACCGAGACGCCGCCCCGCGTCGAGGAAGAAGAGACGCCCGGCAGCGGCGTCCATCCCGCGACCGTGCACCCGCCCGAGCCCCCCCATCCGGGCGGAGAGTGGCCGCGCGACGACTCCGTCCTCGGGCGCGCCGAGGGGTCCGACCGAACGCGCACGGGCGTGCTCGGAGCGGGCGGCGTGCTGCGGCTCCTCTGGCGCGTCACCGCCCTCCGCCTCGACGGGCTCTGCGAGCTCGACCTCCCCGACGGGCTGCAGGTGCGCATGACGTTCCTGTCCGGGCAGCTCCGGGCGATCGACGGCCCCGTGGCCCGCCGCGTGCTCGCCGACCTTCGCCGACGAGGGCGCGCCACCGAGTCTCCGCCCGACGAGCGCGGCGCCGAGGCGGTGCTCCAGCGCAAGGTCGACGGCGGCGAGATCGGCCGCTTCGAGCGGGATCGGCTGCTGCGGGAGGCGCGCGAGGCCCTGCTGGAGTCGCTCATCGCGGCGCCGCGCGCGGAGTTCGTGCTGCGTCGACTCGACGACACCCAGCCCGGGCGTGCGCTCGCGCGCTCCCGGGTGTTCGCCCGCCCGCTCCGCAGCCAGCTCGTCGAGGCCGCGCGTCGCGCGCTCGACGCGGACGACGTGGTCGCCTGGATCGGCGAAGGTCGCGGGCTCGCGCTCGGCCCCGAGCGTGACGCGGCGCTCGTCGCGGCCGAGCTCCCGTCCGAGCTGGTCGAGCTGATCCTCCGCCTCGAGGGCCACCCACTGACGGACTTCCTCGCCGCGGCGCCGACCGAGCGAGGGCTGGCCGGCCTGCTCTACGCCCTGGTCGCGGGCGACGCGCTGGTGCTCGAAGACGCGCCGGCCAGCCCGCCCGCGTCCGGCTCTCGCGCCCCGGTCCGGGCGTTGCTCGAGGCGGCGGCCGCGCTGGCCGAAGATGGTGACTACTTCTCCGTCCTGGGACTGTCGCGAGACGCCTCGGGCGCCGAGGTCGACCGCGCGCACGCGAGCCGTCGGGACGAGCTGAGCGCCCTCCCGCTGGAGACGCTCGGTCTGGAAGGGTTCGAGGCGAAACGCCGCGAGGCGCTCGACGCGGTGGACGAGGCGCGCCGGGTCCTCAGCGACGCCCGCCGCCGCGCGGCCTACGCGTCGGCCTTGCCCTGAGGAGAGGCGCCGTGAGGAACCGCCGTCTTGCGGTGCTCCGTGCCCAGCATTAGGAATGGAATGAAGTCATGGCGATCCGTACGATTCTGCACTACCCGGACAAGCGGCTCCGCGAGCCCGGCCAGCCGGTCACCGAGTTCGGACCGGAGCTCGAGAAGCTCGTCGAGGACATGGCCGAGACCATGTACGCCGCGCCCGGCGTCGGCCTCGCGGCCACGCAGATTGGGGAGCCCGTTCGCCTCTTCATCATCGACATCGCGACCGGTGACGACGAGCCCAGCGATCTGCGGGTCTTCGTCAACCCGGAGATCCTCGAGAAGGACGGCGTGCAGCAGTGGGAAGAGGGCTGCCTCTCGTTCCCGGGCGTGCACGAGGAGATCGAGCGCGCCGAGCGCGTGAAGGTCCGCGCGCAGGACGAGAAGGGCGAGTCGTTCGAGCTCGAGGCCGACGGCCTGCTCGCGGTCGCCATCCAGCACGAAAACGACCACCTCGACGGCAAGCTGATGATCGACCGGCTCGGGCTCATCAAGAAGCGCCTCGTGCACCGCTCGATGCTCAAGCGCCAGCCCGAAGCGGCCGAGTAGCCGGTAGCGAGGCGGGGCAGATCGGGTAGAGTCCGGCGCTCATGCGCGCCATCTTCTTCGGAACTCCGCAGCTCGCCGTGCCGAGCCTCGAGGCCGTGCACGACGTCGCCGAGATCGTGCAGGTGATCTGTCAGCCGGACCGCCCGGCGGGGCGCGGCATGAAGCTCCGGCCGCCGCCCGTGAAGGAGCGCGCGCTCGCGCTGGGGCTCGAGGTGACGCAGCCCAAGAAGGTCCGCACCGCCGAGTTCGCGGCGTCCCTCCGCGCGCTGGAGGCGGACGTGGCGGTGGTGATCGCGTACGGGCGAATCCTGCCCCAGGCGGTGCTCGACGCGCCGCGGCGTGGGTGTGTCAACGTGCACGCCTCGTTGCTGCCGAAGCTGCGCGGCGCCGGCCCGATCAACCGAGCCATCGTCGAGGGGCACGCGGAGACCGGCGTCTGCCTGATGCAGATGGACGCGGGCATGGACACCGGCCCGGTGATCACGTGCGCGGCGACGCCGATCGGAGTCGACGAGAACGCGGCCGAGCTCGGCACGCGGCTCGCCGACATGGGCGCGGAGCTCCTGCGCGCGCATCTCGCGGAGTGGGTCGACGGCTCCCTCGAGGTTACTCCTCAGGACCACGACGCCGCGACCCTCGCCCCGCTGCTGAAGAAG
The DNA here is from genome assembly GCA_040218145.1 of Sandaracinaceae bacterium. Lineage (GTDB taxonomy): Bacteria > Myxococcota_A > Polyangia > Polyangiales > Sandaracinaceae > JAVJQK01. The sequence goes on from JAVJQK010000028.1 coordinate 82,269, forward strand.
GAAGACGGCCGCATCGACTGGAGCCTGCCCGCCCAGCGCGTGCACGACCTCGTGCGCGGCATGTTCCCCTGGCCGGGCGCGTTCACCACGATCGACGGCGAGGTGCTCAAGGTGCACCGGACGCGTCTGCACGACGCCTCCGGGCAGCTCGGCGCGCCTGGCCAGGTGCTTTCGGGGAACGGGCTCGCCGGAGACGGCCTCGTGGTCGCGTGCGGTCAGGGCGCGGTGGCGGTGGAGCGCCTTCAGCTCCAGGGGAAGAAGAAGCTCGACGCGAGAGATTTCCTGGCCGGCCGGCCCATCGCGCCCGGCGCCTTGCTCGGAGAGAAGACGACGTGAAGATCTATACCAAGACTGGCGACTCCGGTGAGACCGGCCTCTTCGGCGGGACCCGCATCTCCAAGGCCTCCGATCGGGTCGAGTCCTACGGTGAGGTCGACGAGCTGAACAGCGTGATCGGGCTCGCGCGGATGAACCCCATCGACGACGAGCGGGACGCGCTGCTCCGGACGATCCAGTCGGAGCTGTTCAACGTGGGCGCGGAGCTCGCGGCGCGGCCGGGCAAGGACGTCGGCATCCCGAAGGTCGACGAGCCGCAGGTGCAGACCCTCGAGCGCGCGATCGACACGGCGGAGGAGGAGCTCGAGCCGCTCGCGTTCTTCATCCTGCCCGGCGGCTCGCCCGCGGCTTCGCACCTTCATCACGCGCGCACCGTCTGCCGTCGCGCGGAGCGCCGCGTCGTCTCCCTCGCGCAGCAGGACGAGGTCCGCCCGGCGCTCATCCGCTACCTCAACCGGCTCAGCGATCTGCTCTTCGTGCTCGCCCGTCTGGCGAACCATCGCGCGGGTGTGGCGGACGTGCCCTGGAAAGGCCGCGATAAGAAGGCCGGCGGGTCTGGAGACTCTTGACCGACCTCGCGCGCGCCGTACACTGAACATCGTTCCTCTGTCGGGACTCGCGACGGTTCTGTGAAATGAATCCCTTACAAGCCTTTGTCACTCGGGGGTCATCCTCGGCCGTGGTGAGCCGGCCCAGCAAGCATCTCTGGGAAGCCTGAAGCGACCGACACCAGCCCCCACCTACTGAGGGACCGGGGTTCTTCCGCACAACCTACGACCACGACGGTACGAACTATGAGCCGGGGCGCCCATGAGGCTCCCCGGCTCGCCTTATTTTTTGGAGGGCCTGAACGCAGGCCCTCCCCCCATTGGGCGAAGCGCCAATGGGGCCCCCCTCCCGACTACGGCTGCGCTCGCTTCGCTCGCGCCGCCGACCCCAGCGCGGGGCGCTGGGTCCCCTGCGGCTCGCGCTTTCGCTTCGCGAAAGCTGGCCGCCTGCGCTCGCTCCTCGCTGCGCGCGTCGTCGCTTCGCTGCGCTCGCTCCTCGCTCCGCGCGTCGTCGCTTCGCTGCGCTCGCTCCTCGCTGCGCGCGTCGTCGCTTCGCTGCGCTCGCTCCTCGCTGCGCGCGTCGTCGCTTCGCTGCGCTCGCTCCTCGCTGCGCGCGTCGTCGCTTCGC